>CAZZNM010000009.1:0-12997 GCA_964655805.1 uncultured archaeon | reverse complement strand
TGTGATGTCTGGCATCTAATCACGCAGTTTAATTGCACCATACCTATCATAATAGTCTATCCACGATTCTTTTATGTCAAGCGGGATACTTTCTTTTACAACATCAAATATGTCCTGCATGGATAGTATCGGAAACGTCTTCATGCCAGCATCTTCCATGCCCTGAACAGCGCTCTTTTCCTCTATATTTATTGCATCGCCTAAAACCTCTTGTCTGTCTACCGCCAAAATCAAGCCAACGATCTTATGGTTTCCTAACACCTTTATTTTCTCAAGTGCATCGATTTTTGTGCCGCCCGTAGTTATCACGTCGTCGACGAGAAGTATCCTGCTGCCCGGCTTGAAATATCCAGAACCTACGATCAGTTGATCCATTGGTTTATCAGCATAAGCTTTCTCCTCCTTACGGTCATATAGATAGCGAACATTTATGCCAAGCTCATAAAGCCCCTCACATGCGAGGCAAGCCAGATTTATTCCCTTGTAAGCAGGGCCAAATATAAAATCAAATTTCTCTAACCTGCCTTCCTTGAGAAGATTATAGATGAAATTTGCATAAGCTTTCTTTACACCTATCAATGACTCACCGTCAGTCAATGCGCCTATGTTAATGAAGTTAGGCGAGCGCCTGCCACTTTTGAACGTGAAAAGATTCTCAGTATTTTCTGCTATACGCAAGGCGCCCTTGCGCAAAAGCAAATCAAGGAATTCTCTCTTAATATTCACCATGGGCATATACCAGCATCCCTCATAGCTTTGTTTATGTCTTCTATCATCTTTTCAGCGGCAATTCTTGCTGCCTCGTCAAAATCTTTGTGCGATTTCTTGTAAGCGAATATTATGTCGCGAGACGAATTTACTATTGCGCCATAACCATCTTTATTGAAACAGTGTACAACATCCTTAGCATCTCCGCCCTGTGCCCCATACCCGGGCACAAGAAATATGGATTTCTGAAGAATATTTCTTATTTTTCTTGCTTCTTCGGGGAATGTTGCGCCAACAACTGCGCCAACAAATCTGTAATTATTGCTTCCTTCTGTTCCTTCTGCTAATTCATTTATCAGGTAAGCAACTGTCTCGTAGACTTTGGCACCTCCAATAATTTTATCCTGAAAATCAGCTGATGATGGATTTGATGTCTTGCACAAAATAAATAACCCTTTACTGCGTTTCCTACAGACATCTAAAAACGGCACGATACCGTCCCTGCCAACATACGGGTTCAAGGTTATTGCATCCGCGTCTATTGAAGGTGCTATAGAGCCGTCAGCAAGCGTGACAAGCCCCAGATGCCCGTCTGCATATGCCTGCGCAGTTGAGCCGATGTCGTTCCTTTTCCCGTCTACAATTACGATAAGCCCCTTTTCCTTTGCATAATGCACTGTGTCGACAAAGGCTTTCATGCCTGCCTCGCCGTAGCATTCGTAAAAAGCTATATTTGGCTTTACGGCAGGGCTTATATCATGGACTGCATTTATTATTTTCCTGTTGAATTCAATTATGGCATGGGAAACAGCCGAGAAATTGTTGCCATGTGCCTCAATTGCAGTCTTTCTTATTTCTTCAGGTATGTCTTCTATTCGTGGGTCAAGACCCACACATAAAGGATTCTGCTTCTTATCTACGGCGCTTATCAGGCGGTCAGCAAAGTTCATCGATAATAAAACACACTGAAAGATTAAATATATGTCTAAGAATTTAGAGTTCATGGATGATGAGGCGTTAGAAAATCACATCAAGGCAGGGAAAATCGCAGCAGAGGCACGAGAATATTCCAAGGAAATAGTCAAGCCGGATGCCAAGCTGCTGGATATTGCTGAAGAAATCGAGGCGCTTATAAGAAAGAAGGGTGGCGAGCCCGCGTTCCCGGTAAATTTATCGCTTAACGAGCTTGCTGCGCACTACACGCCTTACAAAAATGATCCGACTGTAGTGCCTAATAACGCAATAATCAAGGTCGATGTAGGCGTTCATGTTGATGGTTATGTCGCAGATACAGCACACACGCTTTGCTTTAATGAAGAGCTATTGCCATTAGCCGAGGCGAGTAGAGTGGCTTTGGATAATGCAATAGAGCGCGTAAAGCCTGATGCATTATTGTCAGATGTGTCTACTGCAATCGATGAGGCGATAACAAGCTACGGCTTCAAGCCGGTGAGCAATCTTACAGGGCACGGACTGGAGCGTTATTACTTGCATGCAGAGCCGCAGGTGCCGAATGTCAAGTTTACTAGCAATTACAGGCTTACCGAAGGCCAGGTAATTGCAATAGAACCATTCGCAACTAATGGCGCTGGAAGAATAAAGGAAACTGAGCCCACGCTTATCTACATGGTTGTTGAAAACAGAGTAGGGAGAAATCCCGACGGGCGCACGATAATGCGCTTCGCGGAGCGATACAATGGCCTGCCTTTTGCTGAGCGCTGGCTGCCGATCGAATCCCGTGTCAAGATAAGGATTGCAATGAAGGAGCTTATTGAGCGTGGCGCGATCTATGAATATCCGCCATTGAAGGAGATTGCCGGCGGCATGGTTTCCCAAGCCGAACACACAGTAATAGTGCAGGATCCGCCAATTGTAATAACGAAATAGCGGAATGAATAAATACTTTGTGTCCTTCAGTATACATTAATAAAGTTTATGTTATGAATAAAATCAGCTATGATAGTTATTATCGACAATGGAAAGGGTTCTGCAGAGATTTCTAGATTCATTAGAATGCCAAACAAGGTAGTCAAGCCGTCCCAGCTAGACGGAATGAAGGCAAGCGCCTACATCCTTTCTGACGGAAGCATGGGCAATCAGAAGGTAAATGAAAAGCTTTTGCAGAAGACTGCTTCCCCAGTGCTTGGAATTGGCGCTGGCTGTATGTTCGTAGGCGCTGCGTTTGGCGCAAAAGTAAAGAATGTGCCAAAGGTCGAGCGTCAGGAAAGGCTGATGATAAAAAAGCCCTGCCCGCTGACACTTGACTTGAAAAGGATGTTCACAGTGCATGAGAGCTACCAGCATGTTTTCAGCGAAGTTCCTGAGAACTTTGGCATTGCAGCCTCCTCGCAGAAGTATGAGTATGAAATCATTCAGGAGATGTCACGCCCGTTCTTCGGCGTTCAGTTCCTGCCAGAGAAAGGCAGCGATGGATTGCGCATACTGGACAACTTTATCAAGTTCGTCGAGATATGGGGAAGGTACCACAAGTGAGAATTATGACCGTTTATGGCCTGAAAAGAGAAGGCTTTCTTCCTTTGAGTCGAAGATTCACAGTATACAGACTTGAAGATGGTTCTTACGCTCCGCTGCGCGCAGAAGATTATAATCAAGGTCTTACTGATTTTCTCACTGGCAAAATCCAAGACGGCACTCTGAAGGAGGGTGCAAAAGTTAGGTTTCAGTCAACTGGCACTGCATATATACATCGATTTTCTGACAGCTTTTTACCGCTTGCAGGCTGGTTTTATGATGAAATAAGGGATGGCCGTATAGAACTAAGATACGTCGGTGATACAGTCAGGGCATTCACAAAATATAGTGGAGTAGAGGTCCGTGTAGGGGAATAATTTCGCACAAGTGAAAGTATGGCTTATGTTCTGAAACCAGAAGGGATTTTTCTACGCAAGAGATTATGTGTGTACAAAGCAGACGATGGTCACCTATCGCCTCTTGGTGGTAATGACCTTTGCCAGGAGCTACTAGATTTCTTTACCAGAGAAATCAGGGGCGGGCGTCTTAAGAAAGAAGATGTTGGCAGGCTTCATTTATTTGCCAACGGCTACAGGGACCATATGGAAGAAAATGTGCTTGCTTACATGCGGGAGTTTCATTACTCGATAAGCTGTGGTAATACAACCTTGGAAATTTCCAGCGAACATCAGGATGGTTTGGTGGCTGTCCCTGTTCATACAGGAATGAAATTTGACAAGGATGGGAGGATTTTTTCTTAAAGTAAAGCAAGAAAATAATCCCAATCTTGGACTACTTTATCAAGTTCGTCGAGATGTGGAGGAGGTACCATACATAGTTCTTAAGTTTTCGGATGCTTCATATTTCTATGACCAAGGGAGAAATAGTAAAATTCCTCACAAAAGACGGCATTGAGCTTCAGGGATTTTTTGTTGATTCCAGAAGTTCTACGGCAATCTTACACATCCATGGTATTTCAGGTAATTTCTATGAAAATTCTTTCTTTGATACTATTGGGGGTCTTGCGGAAAATAAAGGGATAAAATTTCTTTCTATCAACACAAGAGGCCATGATTATGTGAATGATATGACAAAGAAAGATGGTTCAGAATACAAAATAATAAACATTGGCGGTGCTTTGGAGGGTTTCGAGGATTGTGTTTATGATATAAATGCTGGAATCGCCTTTCTCAAAAGAAAAGGCTGCAAGAAAATAATTCTTCAGGGCCACAGCTCAGGCTGTCAGAAGATAACTTACTACCAGTTCAAAACTAAAAACAGAAATGTTAAGGCTCTTATACTTCTGGCACCGGCGGATGATAGGAACATTGCAAGAAAAATGCTTGGAAAGGATTTTGAAAGAACTTTGAAACTTGCCGAGGATATGATAAACGATGGTAAGGGGAGCGAATTTATGCCTCGTGGCATAGCCGGTCTGCCTATAATATCAGCAGGGAGATTTTATAGTCTTTGTCATCCTTCAAGCAAGGAGTCGAGGCTCTTTAATTATGAAGGTAAAATGACGGAACTTAGTTCAATAAACATCCCTATTCTTGCTGTATTCGGGAGCAATGACATATATTTGACTATGCCTGCTGAGAAGACACTTAGCATTCTAAAATCAAAGTCTATTAAATCGAAATGCGGCACCTTTGTAATCAAAGGTGCTCCGCATAACTTTAGGGGATATGAAAAGCAGTTAGTTTCTGCTGTAGAAAAATGGCTGGATACTTTATGAAAGATGTAGGATGGACTAGAAAGGTAGCGAAAGAGTGGCGCAAATACAAGCCTCCATCCAGGCCTTCTACTACAGAAGTTAAAATATATGATTCTTACATAAGGAAGTTGCCAAAAAACAGCAGTGTACTTGTAATGGGTTCCACGCCAGAAATAAGAGACTTAGCTGCCAAATACAAAATGAATGTGGCAATATGCGACTGGTCCGAAGACGTGAACGAGGCGCTAAAGCTTCTGATGAAAAATAAGAGCTCCCACGAGGCTTTCTTCGAGCAAGACTGGAGGGTCATGAAGCTGGGTGATTCTTTCGACATGGTTATAGGCGACTGTGCAACGACCGTTGTTCCATATAATGACCTTGAGATTGTCCTTTCGAATATAGCAAGGCACCTCAAACCAGATGGTATTGCTGTCCAGAGGATATGGGTACGATATAAGGATCAGAAATATACCCTATCCGATGTTGTAAGAATATTTAATAAGAAACCAAAAAACATCCATTGGTATACATGGATGCTGTTTCCTGTATTTTTGCATTACTACGATAAGAAAAAGGAAAGTTTATCTGGCTATGACATATATGAAAAGATGGCCGTGGATTACAAGAAGGGTAGAGTACCGAAGAGGGTTCTGGATTTATTTTCCTTGGTAAAGAGCCATAAGACGCCTAATAATGTTCTCTTGAAAGGAGATCTTGAGAGGCTTCTGAAAAGATATTTTAGAATCGTTAAAATAGACTATGGAAAGGATAATTTCAAGAGGAATGCACCGATTTACATTTTGAAGAGAAAATAATCTTTACCCTGTATACATTATTTCCTCTTCCATTTTCTGTGTCTTGCGCTTCTTCAGAACACTCTCGTAGAAGGCATTCATCTCTTCATTGACCGATGGCTTCACATCTTTCAAAGCTTCTGCGAAGTCTTTGCGAGTGACCTCACTTGTTTCTATATTTTTACGCATTGCATTCATCGCCGCCTCGCGGCACAATGCTTCTATGTCTGCTCCGGAGTAGCCATCTGCCTGCGCTGCCAATTGCTTTACATCTACATCCTTTGTCAAAGGCATTCCAGCTGTATGGACTTTGAATACTTCTAATCTAGATTTTTCATCTGGTGTTGGGACAAGTATCTGTCTGTCAAGTCTGCCCGGCCTTAGAAGCGCTGGATCAATAATATCAGGGCGATTTGTGTTGTGCAACAATATTGGGCTTTCTCCGCCAAAGAAAGCCTCATTATCACAACCACATAAATCGTAAACATATCCGCTATAAGGTAACTTCTTTATGTTTTTTATAACAGCCCTCTTAGACCTAGAAAATGTATTTAGAGTATTAAATGGATTGTTATGTTTTCCTATACCTAAACGGTATGCTTCTACTGCTTTCAATGGACTACCATTTTTAATTCTCCTACCTTCTTTGGCTACAAATTTATGTATGTATGACTTTATGCCATGCATCCTACAAAGCCAATTCAGTTCTAAAATAAGCTGTTTGCTTACGCTTGTTACCTCTATCCTCCCATGTTTATCTTCGTAGCCATCGCCTGCAACATAACCTTTAAGAAATTCTAAGAAATATTCTCTAGGGGCTTCGAATAAAGCTGGTGGAACATGCTTTTTATGTGCACCCTTTCCACAATGTCTTATAAAGAGTTTTGCCAGTGGTTTTGAATTATAAACTATATTTATGGCCTTGCCGTTTATTTTAATTGCATCTGGTTCGAGTCCAAAATTAGTTTTCATAAGATTCTTCAGATCTTCTATTAAGAACTGCTCATTAGTATTAAAGCAGAAATCAATTTCCTTTCTAGCATAGCCTTCGGCAGTATAATAACCGAAAAGTCTCATCAAATCAGGTGTAACTGTTACCCATTCTGGCAATGTATGCTTGAAATATTTCTTGCTTAAAGCCCTTGGACTAGAAATACCACGCTGCCATAACGATACTGTTGGCTGCGAAATTCCTAATTGCGTAGCTATCTGTGACTGCGGTATATCGGAGTTAAGTGCAAAAGCATATTTTTCTTGTAGAACTTCGTCTTCATCAAAAATCGGTATATCCAACTCTATTTTATCTTTAAAATTATGTGATCTTACTTCCCTCAGACCTCTGTTAGTCCTGTTTACTTTGTATGGGAGGTCCACAAGATACTCGCCTGGCTTTAGCTGGCTAACAGGTTTTGCTTTTATGCCATTGTTTGTTCTGACAAAAACAGAGTGATTGCCAGTTGTTCTTATTTTGCCTCCCAAGAACTCTATTTCATAGATTTCCTCTACTTTGTGACGAAAAACTCCGCGGATATCTTTGAATGCGCTACTGCCAAATCTTGAACCATTGGGGGTTTTGGTGGATAGATTGTCAAATCCTAAACATTTGTACTCTTTTATTGGCTTTTCAATTCCTTCTTCCGCTTTCTCATAAAATTGGTCAACAAAGTCGCCTATCGTAACTAATTTTATTTCGCCTTCCTTATCTTTGACCAATATTGGCGTCTCTCCTGTAACACTTGCAGCAATCACAACGACATCGTGCAATTCTTCCAGCCCGGAGATTTCTGCCAGCAGTTGCGAGACAACACGCTCAGTAACGTGTGAATCAGAACCAAAGCCGCGCCTTGGTACAAGCGCATCTACTTCATCAAAGAATATTATGCTCGGTGCTACCTGCTTTGCGCGCCTGAATACATCCCTGACATGTTTCTCGGATTCCCCTACCCACATACTCAACAATTCGGGCCCTTTCACAGAAATGAAGTTTGCGCCGCTCTCGTTGGCAACGGCCTTTGCGAGCATCGTCTTCCCGCAGCCAGGAGGTCCAAATAGCAAAATGCCTGTTGGCGGGCGGATGCCGAGGCGCTTAAATGACTGTGGATGCTTTAGTGGCCACTCAACGCTTTCTTTCAATGACCCTTTTACGCCTTCAAGACCTCCGATGTCTGACCACTTGACCTTAGGCACCTCTATAAGGACTTCCCTCATTGCAGAAGGCTCCACCATCTTTAATGCATAATCAAAATCATCTTTTGTAACGATGAGCTTCTTGAGCATATCTTGGCTTATTTGCTTGTCTTCTTTCATGGCGCCTAAATCAGGAAGCAATCGCCTTAGTGTATGCATGGCAGCTTCTTTGCACAATGCTGATATGTCTGCGCCTACATAGCCATAAGTAATTTCTGCTATCTTCTCGAGGTCCACGTTCTTTGTAAGAGGCATTCCTCTTGTGTGTATCTGCAAAATCTCGTAGCGCCCATCTTTGTTCGGGACGCCCAGCTCTATCTCTCTGTCAAATCTGCCTGGACGTCTCAATGCTGGATCCAGTGAATTAGGGATGTTTGTCGCGCCGATTACAATGACCTTGCCGCGGTTTTTCAGCCCATCCATCAATGTAAGCAATTGGGAAACTACGCGTTTTTCTACTTCGCCCTTAACCTCTTCGCGTTTAGGCGCAATGGAATCTATTTCGTCAAGAAATATTATGCTTGGCGCGTTCTTTTCTGCCTGCTCGAAGACCTTGCGAAGGTTTTCCTCTGACTCGCCATAAAATTTTGACATAACCTCCGGACCGTTTATGAGCAAAAATCGCGCGCCGCTCTCGTTGGCCACGGCCTTGGCGAGCAGTGTTTTTCCGGTCCCTGGCGGTCCGTGGAGGAGAATCCCCTTAGGCGGCTCTATACCAAGACGCTCGAAGAGCTCGGGATGTTTGAGCGGCAATTCTATCATTTCTCGTACTTTCTGTATCTCATCGTGCAATCCGCCCAAATCTTCATAAGTTACCTGAGGTATTTTCTCTTCCTCTAAAGGCGAGGTCGCCTGTGGTAATAATTCAACGTCAGTAGCGCGTGTTATGCGCACAATGCCTTTGGGATCTGAATTGACTACAACAAACTTTTCTTCGCCAAACGGCGTGAAAAGGAAATCGCCAAAGTCCATGCCAAAAAATTGCTCGAAGAATGTGCTCTGCTGCCTTCTGTTCTGAACAATCGGGTTGGGGATTATTATGTCACCAACCAGAACAGGCCGCATCAATAAGTTTTGTTTGAGAAGATTGCCGCCCATGTGTATAATTATACCCTTTCTTGCAGGTGCGATTGTAACGTTTTTGGCTTCCTTGACTTCTGCTTTCTTAATCTTGACTGCCTCGCCGATACCTGCGCCGCAATTTCTTCTTTCGAGGCCGTCCATACGTATGATATCCAAGCCCACGTCAGCTGGGTAAGCACGAACAGCGATGGCTGCTGTCTTTCTTTTCCCTTCTATTTCAACAACATCCCCTTCGTTTATGGCTATCCTTTTCATGTCCCTGGCAGATATGCGAACAATGCCACGGCCGAAGTCACTTCGTTCCGTGAGTTCGCCGACCTTTAATTTTATTTCTTCCTCCATAAAATCACCTTATACAAGCCACTATTTATAGCCAGTACTTCTTTTCCTCAGAAAGACCTCAATAGCTTCGCAATCGACTTTGCCGCGCCATTCGTCGAAATATTTCATTACTCTTTCCATATCTTTCATGGCTACCATGAGCACAGAATCTGCTATCTTCTCATGCTCGATTCCATCAAGCAGCCCTGCCCTGTAGTAGAGGTATTTCTTATGATTTTTTGGCACAATTTGCTTCCATCCGTACAGCCCGCGGAAGAACTTATTGCGCTCATAGTCCGATTCGAAGCGCTCGCTGCGCGTGCGAAAAGTAATTATCACCATCTCTGAACCGCGCCTTATTGTTATTCTCATCGCAGCAACCTTTTAGGGTTATAGAATACACTAAATTATTTAAAGGTTTGGGGAGTCTAAGAATTTTAATTTGCTAATTTGATATGTTTGTTCGCCTTTTACTAGGTTCTGTCGAATTCAGCTTGTTTCTAATATGCTCTATTTCTTTTATTCCATCTAAGCGCAAGTGCTTTTTTGCTTGCATTTTTTTAATACAGTCGCTCCAAAGCAGGAAATCAAAATATTTCTTGGCCTGTAATCTATTTTTCTCGAAAAACTTCATTATTTTAACACAATCTTGAAAAGAAGTTACGCGATATTGGACTGACGTAGATCTTTGGATTGTTATATTCCCAAAACCAAAAAAATTTCGGATTTTCTCAAGAGCTTTTATATCATCTTTATGGAGTGTAATGGCGAATACAACACGTATTTGATAACCATGTCTCATTTTCGAAAACCTATAAATATCGATATGAAAACTTCCTTCACCGTCTACAAATCCTGCAATCCAACTAGGCATATGAGTCATAGTTAGTGATAATACCAACACTAAGATTTTTAAGGTTGTGATTAAATTTTCTACTTTCCTATTTAATCTATGAAACTTGCCACAAACACGCCATTGGACAAGCTGCTAGATGGTGGCATCGAGTCCGACGCGATAACAAACATCTACGGCCCTGCTGGTTCTGGCAAGAGTAATATCGCCATAAGCACAACACTCGCAAATGAAAAGAAGACGATATACCTAGATACAGAAGGTTCTTTTTCTTTAGAGCGCTTCACCCAGTTAGGCGGCAACGAAAAGAAATTGAAGAAAGTAATATTCATAGAGATCACTACATGGGGCGAACAAAATGAAAAGGTCAAAAATCTTTTGAGTATTATAGATGGCGTTGGTCTTATAGTCATCGACTCGATTGTGGCGCTATACAGACTAGAACTCAGCAACGACAATTTCCAGCATATGAACAGGCAATTGGCAACACAATATTCAATGCTATCGAGTATATGCAGAAAATTCAAGATACCGGTTCTTGTGACGAATCAGGTTTATTCTATGGGTGACAATGTCGAGCTGACATCGAGAACTATAGGCAAGTACTGGTCTAAAGCGCTTATCGAATTAAAAAAAACAGAGCGCGACGGCCACAGGCTTGCAATATTGCGCAAACACAGGAGCCTGCCAGAAGGGCGTAAGATAGAATTTGTTATCGAGCAAACAGGTCTGAAGGAGGCGAAAAAATGGATATAAAATTTGTCGAGAATTTTGACAAGAGGTCTGGTTACTCAGAGCCTCATATATTAAAAACGCTTTTATCTATAGACGTGTCTGTAGGAAGGGAAAAGCTAATGAAAGACCTTGGGCTGAATGAGGCATCTGCAAGGACTTTGCTGAATTTTTTGAAAAGAAAAGGTCTGCTTAAATCTACAAAACGTGGCCATGAGCCAACGAACAAATGCAATGAAATTGTAAAATTCCTTAAAGCTAACATAAAAGGACCGATAATTCTTAAAAAAAGCAAGATAACAGTTGGTGAAAAGAACATTGCATATATCGTGAAAAAGAGGGCAAACAAAATAAGATACGGTATTGAGCAAAGAGACCACGCTATAATGATGGGTGCCCATGGCTTGACAACAATAATAAAAAAGGGCAAACTGTTCATGCCAGGGATGAAGGCAAACATAAACCTAGATGTAGAAATGGAGGATGGGGATGTCCTGCTTATCGGCTCTGCAAAAAACAGGCATACTGCCGAGCTTGCTGCCTTGTATGCTGCCTACCTGCTATTACGTTGATAATCATGTACCATCAAGATGCTTTGCTGGTAGCTGCGTATTTTGCCATAGTTATTATAAGTGGTCTTCTGCTGGCCCTTCTGCTTAAATTTTTGATTGAGCTATTTATCTAATGATAGAGTTCCCTAAACTTATGATATTAGGTACTCTTATTGTACTTGTATCTGTATTCCTATATCCTGTTTCTGAAAACCTAGTTTACTTGTCACTTGCTGCATTTGCTATAGCTGCGGTCATAACATTACTTGCATCTCGAGAGACACTAGGATTGGTTTTGTTGATTTTTATCATTTCCTTTGTTGTTGTGACTGCTTTCTTTGGAAATGTATTCTTTGGCATTCTTGTGGGCTCAATTGTTGCTATAGTATTCGTTGCTCTTGATATTCTCTTTTTCTGAATTTCTGAAGCTCGTCCTCGTGATTTAGAATTAACGCAATTAGAGCCATTCTTGTATGCAGACCGTTACGCACTTGCTTGAACGGGATAAATCTGGGGTCTTTGTCAATTTCTATGTTTATCTCATTAACCCTTGGGAGAGGATGCATTATCTTCGTATGCCTTGGCAGCTTACTTAGAAATGCCTTGTTTATCTCGTACGAATATTTGTCCCTTTCTTCAAGTACCATTCGCTCCTTCTGGATGCGTGTTGCATAAATGACATCTGGCTTTATCTTGAAGACTTCTTGCATGTCTATTTCATTATAATCATTGCCCGAGAATGATTGCGGAAGTTCCAAGCCCCTTGGCGCAACACCGAAAAAATCGTTGCTGCCTAGAAGCCGCAATGCCTTTATCAGCGAGTGTACAGTACGGCCATACTTAAGATCGCCAAAGAAAACTACTTTCAGCTGGCTTAATCTGCCTATCTCTTTCTTTATGGTGTAGAGATCAAGTATTGCCTGGGTCGGATGCTGGTTATGGCCGTCACCGGCGTTTATTACAGGTATTTGCAGCTCATCTGCATATTTTTGCATCATACCGATCTCTGGGTCTCTGATGGCTATGATATCACTGTACTGCTCCAGCGTGTGTAATGTATCTAGCTTGCTCTCGCCCTTTTCGCGGGACGAACCAGATTCGTGATGTGTCAGTACGTCGCCGCCCAGCACGTACATGGCTGCCTCGAAGCTTTTTTCCGTCCGAGTCGATGGCTCGAAGAATGCAGTGACTAGGATTTCGCCCCTGCACATATTGAGTTTGTTGCCCCTTCCAGAATAAGATTCTAGTATTTCTGCATAGTGTAGTATCGTTTCGATATCTTCACGAGAAAGCGAGTCAATGCTGAGAAAATCCTTTCTGTCCCACATCAAGATCTTAATTAATTAGCTAGAAAGATATTTAATTTAATGGCTTATTAAAATGCAAGAGCAGTAACCCTCTCTTTTGTGCATTCGGTTCGTTCCGGTTGATTAGCAAAATTTTAGGCACTTTTATCACTCTTTTTCATTTGACTTCCGCCCCTGCTAGTTGAATAGTGTTTTACATCTTTTTCTGTAGGAATACATGTCTTTCTATGCTTATCATAGATTGACTTTCTCTTGAATCTGTGGCATCTGGG
>CAZZNM010000008.1:0-13106 GCA_964655805.1 uncultured archaeon | reverse complement strand
CAACTATCTGAGATGCAAGCACGTCCAGCGCCATCTCATGTATCTTCACCTGCTCTAGCTGGCCGCGCATGGCACGGTTAGCAACGACCGCCGATTCAAAAAGGTCTTCCCCGCCAGACAAAATGATGCCTTTGCTCACCTCACCGACACGATGGCCCGAGCGGCCTACGCGCTGTATCAGTCGCGTCACCTGGCGCGGCGACAGATACTGCACAACAAGGTCGATGCTGCCTATGTCAATACCAAGCTCCAAGCTACTAGTTGCTATAAGCGATTTGAGTATTTGCTGCTTGAACTCCTGCTCGCTTCTTATTCTTTTTTCCTTTGCAAGCGAGCCATGATGCACTGTCTGCTTCAACTCACGATCTAACGAGCGCAGGCGCGATGAGAGCACTTCTGCTGTCTCACGCGTGTTTGTGAATGCAAGCACACTTTTATGCGACGTTATCAGCTCGTACAGGCGCCGCAGGCGCGCTGTTGTTTCCGGTCCGATCAACAGGTCATCTGATATTGTCTTATCCTTCACTCCGGGCTTCGGATTCTCGACACGGATGTTGTACCTCTTTTCAAGCTCTGCTCGTATGATTTTAACATTGCTGCCGAGGAATGCAGCAACCTTTTCTGGCGAGCCGACAGTTGCAGAAAGCCCTATGCGCTGAAAGTCGCCTGCAAGTTCGCGAAGTCGCTCAAGCAACAAAGATAATTGAATACCTCGCTTACTTTCAACAAGCTCGTGTATTTCATCGACAACGACGTACTTGACATTCTTCAGGTGCTCTTTCATGCGCTTTCCTGTTATTATCGCGCCCAGAGTCTCCGGCGTGGTTATCAAAACATGTGGCGGCATCTCTGCCTGTGCAGCGCGCTCGCGCGCCGGAACGTCGCCATGACGCACAGCTATATCTATGTCCAGTTTGTCTGCCCACCAGACTAAGCGGTCAAGCAGATCGCGCGACAGCGAGCGCAGTGGATTTATGTACAATACGCTTATAGGCGCAAGCTTCTTTGTGTGCACTAGATCAAACAGCGGCAAACATGCAACCTCTGTCTTGCCACTGCCAGTGGGCGCGATGATGAGCACATTTTTTCCAGATAGTATGTCTGGTATGCCCATCTTCTGCGGAAGCGTGGGCTCTATGAATCCTTTCTGCTTTATAAGATTCTGCATCTTTTCAGAGAACAGCTGAAACGCCATAATCACCACTTCTTTGTCATCAGGTTCCTTATACTGCCGAGATAAGTGCCGTCAAGCAAATATATCCTAGCATTCTTCCTGTCTATGTGCCGAGCAACCGGCCCCAGAAAGTCATCCTTGCCATTCACAACCGTCGCGCCACAGAGTTCGTTGAATGCAGGAACCATTATCACGCGTGCATCGCCTGCACGACCGATGACCCAGCATGGCTGCGTATATACAGTGCCGATGTCGTCGATGAACTTAACATGCGGGTGGTTGTGTCCGATAACGATCGTTTTCTTTTTTGTCTTTATTCTTCTGTGGCCATGCGAAAAAATATAATCTCCGACGGTGAACGATTTCTTTATTTTCACCCTTCTATCATGCACAATCTTTTCTATATTCCCGTCATGATTGCCCTTTGTTATCACTATGCTCTTGAAATCCAGCAGCTCAAGCAACTGCGGTATCTCCACGCGCTCCTGCCATGATATCTTTGGTATCTCATGCTTGAAGTCGCCGAGTATGACGAGTTTCTTTGCTTTTGCAGTATGTTTTAATGCATTAATCTGCCTCGCCAGTTTTTCTACCTGGGATGGCAAAAGCACGCCTGCACGCTGTAGCTCTTTTGTAATGCCTATGTGCACGTCTGCAATTACAAGGTAGTCTTTTACTGCCATCGCTGGCTGGTTTGTCAAAAACATAAGGCAAATTCGCGGGGAAATTATTAAAAGAAGATATTAAAGATTTCATCGCGTAGATAAGTGATGATAAAATCATTGTTATTTCTTACATTCATTGTTTTTTCTGCAGCTTGCATGACAACGCAACTGACGCAAAAAGAGTCTTTCACAGCCAGGGGCATTGACTATATTGATTGCAGCGTGTGCGACGATGGCAACGCGTGCACGATAGATTACTGCAGCAACAATGGCTGCGCGCATGAAAATATAGCGTGCAACAGATCAGAGAAGCTTTGTGCTGACGGCTACCTGGCTGGCTGCAGCAACTACTGCGATAACGGCGTGTGCACATCATGCGAGCCGTTGTGCGAAGAACACGGATGCAAAGAAATCAATAAGCAATGTACTGATGGCAGTACAGTATTTTGTAAGGAAAAATACGTCAACAATTCCTGCGTGCCCTGCGAGCCACAGTGCACTTGCACGTCAAGATATTCGTGCAGCGAGTGGGGCGATTGCATCAATGGCTTCCACACGCGCATTTGCGTTGACGCGAATAAATGCGTAGCTGACCGCAAGGAAACAACAGATTGTACGGCAATGACTAAGGGAGAAGTCAGCCCGATACCACAATCACAGCCCCAACAGCAAGCACAACAATCACAGAGCCAAAGCGTTTATTTTCTTGAAGTCATGTACGACCCGAGCGGCGAAGAGACAAAGGAAGAGTACATAGTGCTTTCAGGCAATGGCGACGTAAGCGGTTGGACAATCAGCGATAACAGTGGTTCATGGAGCTTTCCGCAGGGCACGGTCGTTAATGGAAAAATTATGATTGCAAGGGATTCTAATGCATTTGTTGCAGCTTACGGATGTATTCCTCATATTGACAGCTTCACACGCGGCCTTAATAATGACGGTGACCAGCTAACGCTGAAAGACAACAGCGGCGTGCAGCGCGATTTCGTTGCATGGGAAAAGGGCGCAAGCAACGCTTATCCAGATTGGACAGTTAAAGCAAGTGAGGGCAAGGTGCTGCGCAAGAATGGCGAGTGGCATGAAGCTGCGCCACAGCCGTGCTGAATATTTATGCAGAAGAGCATAGGTCTCTGGCAATAAGTTTTAATACACAATTGAAGTGATAAATTCGATGATTAGATTGATTTCTGAATTTGCATGCGATAAAACAGACATGTGCATAAACCCAGTAGAGGAGGTAATGTAAATGAAGAGATTCGTGACAAGCGAAAGCGTAACCGAAGGTCACCCGGACAAAATCTTTGAGTAAATGCTCAGGATGTCCAAAATTTGTGACCTTATTGCAGATTCAATATTAGATGAGCTGTACCGCCAGGATCCATATTCAAGAGTAGCTATAGAATGCCTAACAACTACGGGCTTGGTTGTCGTTGCTGGTGAAGTAACGACAAAAGGATTTGCAGATGTCCAGAAGATTGTCAGACAGACATTAAAGGAGATTGGCTATACAGATCCTAGTTACGGTATTGATTGTGAGGACGCCGGTGTGCTTGTCAGCATACATGGCCAGTCGCCAGACATTGCACAGGGCGTCGAAGATAAAGAAGACCATGAGCAGGGCGCTGGCGACCAGGGCATGATGTACGGCTTCGCGATCAATGAAACGCCTGAGCTTATGCCGTTTCCGATTATTATGGCACACAAGCTGACTCGGCGTTTATCCGAAGTAAGGAAGAACGGCATCATCGAGTATATCGGTCCTGACGGCAAGAGCCAAGTGACTGTCGAGTACGATGGCGAGAAGCCGAAACGCATTGATGCAGTTGTCATTAGCACACAGCACAAGGAATGGGTGACTAACGAGCGCATCAGGCATGATATTATAGAGCATGTCATAAAGCCGGTATGCGGCCACATGATTGATGAGCACACAAAAATACATGTAAATCCGACGGGCAGATTCGTCATCGGCGGGCCTGAAGGCGATTCTGGTGTTACAGGTAGGAAAATCATTGTCGACACATACGGAGGCGTTGGTCGGCACGGCGGGGGTGCGCTAAGTGGGAAAGATCCTACAAAGGTTGATAGAAGCGGAGCTTATATAACAAGATATGTTGCAAAGAACATCGTTGCAGCCGGCCTCGCAGACAAATGCGAGGTGCAGATAAGCTATGCAATCGGTGTTGCACGACCGACATCCGTTAACATCGACTGCTTTGGCACGAACAAGATACCTGAATCAAGGATAGTCGAGCTCGTCGACAAGCACTTTGACTTGAGGCCACGTGCTATTATCGATCACCTGAAGCTTAGAAGGCCGATTTATCGAAAGACCACTAATTACGGTCACTTTGGAAAGAACGATCCTGACATAACGTGGGAGCATACAGACAAGGCAGAAGCGCTCAGAAGAGATGCAGGGATTTAGTTATTTTTTATTATATTTATCTTGTTAATTTTTTCCAATAGAATCGCAATCATAAATTATAATAAAGAAAAAGACATACAAATATCCTAGATTACTAGCACGTAACTTCGTCAGGCCCTGCAGGCGCAGTGACGCGCATCCTGCTGCCAGCATTGCATGGAGCAGACAATGTGCATGATGCCACGCTATTAGGATTTATGCTAGTCCATCCGCCCACAGGCGCGCACGTTACCGCCGCGCCATTGATAAAGTAGCCGATTTCGCCTGCCTGAACAGCCTGCGTTCCTATATTTCGCAGTGAAAGCGACGTTCCTGCGGCGTTGTCAATCCTTATCCTCTTTGCCAATGCCCCTGTAGTCTGGTTCAGCTCGCTGCCAACACTCTCCGTCGCTGTTTGCGAGAGACGGGTGAACCATACAAACGCGAAGCCGACCATGGATATTGTAATAAGCAGCAGCAGTATGACAGCAATTACAGGCGTAATACCCTTCATAAATATCAATTGTATAACGCCATATAAATACTTTACATCCAGCAAGTAATTATGCGCCGCGGCCGCGAATTTTATTCTGATAAGTATGAGAAGGCAATCCAGCTTTACAGCAAGGGCATGTCTATAAAAGAGATAGCAAAGGAACTGGGTATATCTTATTCTGCCTGCTACCACTGGATAAAAGGGCTGCGCCAGCCAGAGAAAGGCAATGTCTCGCAGTTTCTTGCATACTTGGAAGCGAACGGCCCTATACCAGCAGTGAAGATAAAGGACAGATTTCCCAAGCACAATGAGCTGTTTCTCATCGCCAGCAGGCGCGGCCTCGATGTCCGCAGGCACACAATGAGCCGGCAGTTTTCTGGCTATAGGACATGGTACTACCTACCTGGCCAGGAGCAGCTATTGCAGCAGCGGCTTGATGAATTGTTTGCTGCGATAAGGAAAGTCAAGAGCAGGTTCAATAAAATCTAGCGCAATGAAGAATAATATGCGGACCAAAACCCTGCCCAGAAACCGGTCCAGAACGCTGATAAGAATATAATAAGCAGAATAATCACTGTAATCCAGATTGCATCCCTGTTCGGCTCTTTGCTAATAGTTTTCTTAGCAACTTTGTAAGCGTCATAAATAGCGTAAATCCAGAGTGGAATAAGAATCAAATATGTCCAAGCACTAATAAACGTCAAAAAAGAGAGAAATATTCCAATTATAAACAAGGAAATGCTGTATAATTTTGGCTGCCTGTTATAGACTTGACCCATTCCTACTACAAGAAAAGACAACAATCCAGCTAACCAAGGCTTCTTTTTTGGTTTTACCATTATACTATTTCAATTATCGATATTTAAGATTTTGTTTCCAAAGCATACAGATGGCTGAGGAAGAAGAATTTGTCATTGAAGTCAGCGACGAGGTTGTCGTCGACCCCGTACTGCGAGAGTACATAACAAAGACAAAGCAATTTGGCTATTCGCCTACAGAGCCCGGCTGCGGCTCATTGATCGGCTTCAAAATCGCGCAAAAGGTGCTAGACGCACCAATAGCCGTGTTGTCCGGCCATCTTTCAGGAATGGCAAATTATGAGCAGCCCTTTTCAGTTATGGCAGCAGACAACGCGGCAGCAACAGCACTAGGCATTGCACGATACAATGCCCGTGTGCTCGCCTTTGGCGGCGACGGATTTACCTTGGCTCATCTTTCAGCACTCGTTGATGCCGCTAAAAAGAATGCGAATTTCATTTACATCTGCTACAACAATTCTGGCTACAGCTTGCTGAAAAGGCCACTGGATTTAAACTATTTTTCCA
The DNA here is from genome assembly GCA_964655805.1 of uncultured archaeon. GTDB lineage: Archaea > Aenigmatarchaeota > Aenigmatarchaeia > GW2011-AR5 > GW2011-AR5 > CAZZNM01. The sequence goes on along the minus strand of CAZZNM010000008.1, from coordinate 7,039 downwards.
AGATGCTTGATTGCAGCTATGTGGCGGCAGCATCGATATCGCACCCAGAAGATTACATAAAAAAGCTGATTAAGGCAAAAGCAATGGGCGGCTTCCGGTTCATTGATCTGTTTTCACCCTGTCCAAGCTTGGGCAGCTTCGAGCCAGCAGACAGCGTGCACGTCGCGCGGCTTGCCGTCGAGACTGGCATATGGCCACTCTACGAGAGAGTCGATGGCAAAAAAGAAATCACGCTCAAGCTTCCACGGCTTGAGCCGGTTGAAAGATATTTTGATTTGCAGAAAACAAATCTAACCGAAGAAAAGCTGAAAGCATTGCAGGAAAAAGTTACAAAAAACTGGAAACATCTGTTATCATGATTTATCTCTTTGCTGCCTTTTTCCGTCTTCGCGCGGCCATGGTTTTCACCTCAATGATTGATAATAATAATTGCACGAACTTCGTATATATACTTTTCGATGAAATCGCTTCTATAGTGATGCAAAGAAGCATTTAGTATATATTTTCTTTGCTCACTATATGTGAAACAAGATATAACATCTATCGATTATTTTCTTGTTTCACTATAAAATTAATTTTTCCATCATTTTTTCATGCTATTGAAGACGTTCGTGAAATCTTTTTCGCTGGGCGAGTGCAGAACAAACGAAGAACATTTTACTCTTTTCGCAACTTCATTGTAAAGCAGTTGCGAGCTGTCGACCACAGCAATATTCTTTCCAGCCAAACTAGAAATATCTGGGAACGGGTTCAGCGAAGCCATGCGCAACAGCCCGACTCTTTCGCCCTGTTTTCGCAATGCATTCACAACAGCTTTTGTCGTGGTCGCATGCATACCGGCAGTAACAATCACGCGCTCTGCATCCTCTGTCATGTAGTGCTCAGCCAGCGCGTAAGCGCGCCGGAACTTCTTCCCCCACGATTCATTTATCTTTGCGTGCAGCTTTGCAGCAGCTTCGACAGCATGCTTTATGTTCTGCTCCTTCGGCGCGTATGAAACCGGCTTTTTGCCCATTGCTTTTAGCTGCTTTGGCAGGAAATTCTTTATTATCTGCTCGCTTGGCAGCGCCACAGGTTCATAGAAGTCAGCGTGGTCCATGCTCACAACAGCTGGCAGCATTACTTTACTGTCCTCGCAAATGCGGTAGCATCTTATAATGGTGTCCACAAGCTCTTGATTGCTTTCCGGCACGAAGGCAAGCCATCCAGCCTCGAGAAAGCCGGCTAAATTTCTTTCTGGCTTGAAGAATCCAGGCGCACGAGACACATCTACTGCAACGATAGGCAGCCGCATCTGAGCAATGCGAAATATGTCGCCGAGCCCGTTTACGAAGGATGTCGCTAAGAATGTGCGCCTTCCAGAAATGGCACAACCAATTGCAGCGCTAAGCGCATCAGATTGTGACGGCATGTCAAAGACGTCGACGCCGCCAAGCTTCTCAAGCTTCTTTATCACTTCACTTGCAAATGGCTGCGGATAATGCGGCGCGCTTTCAGCGCATGAGAGCTTAGCGCCCTGCGCTGCAGATTCCGCGCTGCTCAGCAAAGATTGTTTCATTCCTCTTTCTCCTCATATATTGCGTTGTACGGGCACTCGCGCAAGCACACAAGGCAGCCAGTGCACCTGTTCAAAGTGACCTTTGGGAAGCCTGACTTGCCAAGCATGTCTATCGCGTCTTCTGGGCAGAACACGACGCAAAGCGTGCATTTTGTGCACTTCTTCGTGTCGATTACCGGATGAAACAGCTTGGCTTCAAACTTATTCACAAAAATCATCTCTTCACTGACCGGAAACCTTCTTCAACCTCAGCCATGCCAAGCCCCTCATCCTCGACAGCAGCTTTTATGTGTTTCATAGGCAGTTTTCCAAATGCTTTTGCAAGCGCCCCGATCATGACAATATTTGGTTTCTGTCTTTTCGTTGCCACGCTGCCTGTATTCACGTAGAATACCTTTGTCTTGTTCTTCGTTTTTATCTTCGGCTTCTCATTGGCGTTGACAATTATGACAGCGCCCTGCTTGGCACGCTTAAGCCCTGCATCTATCTTCTGGTCGAAAATGACGAAGAAATCTGGCTCAGCTATATCGCGGCTGCTTATTGGCGCTTTATCGAGCTTCACAAACCCTGTCTGGACATCTGTGGCATATGGTATAAGGCACTGCACCTGATAGCCAGAGCGAAATGCTGCCTTTGCGAGCACGCGGGTAGCAGTGCGGACACCCTGACCTACCCGGCCATAAAGCGCGAAAGAAATCATGCTATATTTAATTTTGCCGCATCTTTAAAAAACTACTCTGATTTTAAGTAGATTCTGGCGTGAATGTGGTGCATGAAGTCTTACGGCGTAGACCCCGAATGGGCAACAAGGTTTTTCAGATGGCTCGAGAAGACGTATGGTGCAGCAGAGATTGGTCTGGTTCCAGACTACGCCTTGCGCGAAACAGGTAGATTCATTATAGAGCTCTATGAGGTTGATGGGGAAGGGGCCATAGCAGTTTATAGCGATAGCGATGCTTTTGGATCATACACAATCCACACCATAGGCTTTTCACAAGATTCAAAGGTTTACAAGAGTATTGAAAGGAAACTCAATGCACTAGAACGCAGGACACAACAGGAGAACCCTGTGTAAATGAAGCCAGAACTAACCTACTCTTCCTGTTGAGTTGCTTCCACTGGCTCTTGTTCAATCGGCTGTGGCTTGATATGCTTGATTATCACAATGTCGCCGACGCTCTGGACCATGGCATAGGGCACCACAACACCGCGCTTGTCGCCGACGATGCTTGCCAAGAATGAGCCGCGGACAGCATCGATAACTATGCTTTTCACGCGAAAGCGCTCTGTGTCAATGCCTATGTCAGTTACTTTACCGCAGTATACGCCCTTGTGCGTGAACACGTCCTTTCGCGTTAAATCATTGAAGCTTCTGATATCCATATCAAATACACCTGCAATCTGCTTACTATATCCTACTTAAATTATTTTATCTTTTACAGTATATAAGCTCGACTCTGGATAGTCTGCTATTGCTGGGAAGCAAAGCTGGGATAACAAAATCCCAAAGGCCGAGTTTGGCTAAAGGCGCAGATCGCGAAGCGAGCGTAAGTTTGCTAAATGCCGTGCAAATAACCTGTGCGGCGAAAGCTGCACGGGGGTTCAAATCCCCCTCCCAGCGTTCATGACAAAGAATGCAATACTATGTTTTGTCATTAAAAATAACAGGGCATTGCTAATCCGCAAGAAGCGTGGGTTTGGCAAAGGCAAGATTGTCGCACCCGGTGGCCGCATCAAGAGGGGCGAGAGCCCTGAAGATGCAGCTATCAGGGAGGTATTCGAAGAAACTGGCATAAAGCCGGTAAAGCCTGAAAAGTATGGTGAGATACATTTCTATTTCGGCGGCAAAAAGGAATGGTTTGTGCATGTGCTAAAAACAGATAATTTCAAAGGCACTGAAAAAGAGACAAAGGAAGCTATACCTTACTGGCACAACATAAACAACCTTCCGTATGAAGAGATGTGGATTGACGATATTCACTGGGTACCTTTAATGCTAGAAGGCAAGAAATTTTCAGCAAAATTCTTCTTTGATAAAGACGTTAAAAATATACTAAACTATGAAATAGTTGAGGACGGGCCGGTGGTCTAGTGGTTATATACAACATAAATGACGCTGCCCTTACAAGGCAGAAACCGCAGGTTCGATTCCTGCCCGGCCCATAAAATTTCGAATTAAAAGTTTATCATAGATGATTGACGTATGGCAAAAAAACAGCAACAACTCTTCACAAACCGAAATATTGCAATAATAATAGTTGCATTAATCTTACTTTCCCTGCTCTGGTTTTGGGCAACATACAACGGCTTGGTTACAAAGGATATTGCTGCAGATGCCCAGTGGGCGAACGTCGAAAGCCAGTACCAGCGCCGCGCAGACCTGATACCCAATCTCGTCTCGTCAGTACGCGGCTACTTGCAATTTGAGAAGGACTTGTTAACAGAAATCACAGAGTTACGCAGCAGGTGGCAAAGCGCCGCAACACAGGAAGATAGAATAAAGTTCGGCACAGCATTGGACAGCGCAATAGCGCGCTTGCTTGTCGTGGTTGAAAACTATCCAGACCTCAAAAGCGACACGACAGTCGTGCAGCTGATGGACGAGCTCGCAGGCACAGAGAACAGAATAGCTGTAGAGCGCATGCGATATAACGAAGCAGTGCGCGACTATAATACAGCAACGCGCCGTTTCCCAGGCAACATGGTTGCCAGCATGTTCGGCTTCGAGAAGAAATTATACTTCAGCGCCACGCCTGGCAGCGAGACCGCGCCAACGGTCACGATTTATCCTTGATTACAGATCTTCCTGCTTCTTTCTTGCTACAGAGAGGGCGCCAATTTCTTCGTCCTGTTCAGCACTGCCAGAAAAGCTTGATGCGTATGTATGCCTTTCAGCGCCTGGAGCTTGCGACAGCATGCCCCTTGAAGCTGACTCAAGCCATTCCGGCATGAATTCTTCAAGGCCGACATACATGCGCCTTCTTCCGCTGAGCGCCCTTCCTATACCTTCCCTCTTATAATCTGCAGCGAATCCCTGAACAGCCTTGATTGACGACGGTATTGCGGCTATGCTATCAAGCGAAGAATAGAAGCCGCGCCAATCATCAGATATTCTTCTGAAAGCCGCATCAAGGAGCTTTCTCTCGTAATTTCTGATGGACTTATTCATGTAGGTGTTCGGGCCAGAAACATCCGATAGCGTTGCGCCATCAGTGGAATAGTAGTATGATGCGTACACACTGATAGACGGCGTACCTCTGGCTGCTGTTAATTTGAGAACGCCCTTATAGCTGCCCAGCCCGACTTCATAAACCCATGTCGCGGCATCAACTCTTATCGGACGTAAGCTAATCCTATCCATAGGCAATCCTTGTACAGAATGAATTAAAGCATTAAAATCCCCGTCCAGCGCCACCGCCTCCAGAGCGCCCTCCGCCAAAACCACCGCCACCGCTGCGTCCGCCACCACGACCGCCCATACCCATCGCTGCAGCGCCTGCTGCATGCACGATATACTTATGATAACCGCACTGCAGGCAGTATATCTTTATTTTTGTTTGCGATATGTCTTTTTTATGCAGCTTTGCTTTGCATTTGGGACATCTATTCCCAAATCTATTGTAAATAAGCGCAATTATTATAACAAAAAGTATGGAAGAAATTATGATGTATGGAAATATCTCAACAACAAATGATTTCTGCCGCGCGCCGGCCACGTATTCATTTCTTATTATTTTAGAAAAATCACCAACAACACCTTCTAATGCTGTGCCATAATTTCCTGCACTCAATTCTTCCAAGTGAGCGTCTAGTATGCGGCCAATCCTGCCGTCAGGAAGGATGCCCTCCAGGCCGTAGCCAGTTTCCACCTGTATGCGCCGTTCTTGTACTGCAATTAAAATAAGAAGTCCATTGTCTTCGCCCTGCTTGCCGATGCCCCATTCATTGAGCAATTTGTTTGCATAACTCTGTATTGTTTCATCCTGTGGCAGGGAATCTGTTGTCACCACCGCTATCTCAACTGTTGTCTCTTTCTCCAGATCGTCAAGAGTGATAGAAATTACATACTCATTGGAATCGTCAATGATACCAGCAAAATCATTCACAAAACCAGCGGGCTTTGGTATTTGTGCAAAGGCAACGGAAATAAATAAGAGTATAAGAATATTGTAACGCATAATTCTACTAGTTATAGAATAATAATTTAAGTGAGCACAATGGTCAAGAAAGAAGATTTCGAGGCGTCTGCAAAAACTCTGGACATAAGGGGGCTTTTCATATCAGCCATAGTCACAGCGCTTGCCTTTGTCGTCGGGCTCTTCTGGAACGATGCCATAAAGTCGACTATAGAACTGATCATCCCAAGCGGCGGCGAGAAGCTCTACTACAAGTATGTTGCAGCAATTACCGTAACTGTCATTGTTTCAATTGTCGCTTACCTACTTTACCGCAGCCAGAAGATAATGACAAAGGACCTTGTGAGTCTCGTAGAGAAGGAAAGGGCACTTGCCTTGCAGAGGTTCACCAAGACCAGAGAGTTCCTAAAGCTTCCGCACTGGCAGAAGGAACGGATAAAGCGCGAGATACAGAAAAAAAAGACGTCCAAATAATGCCTTTTATAAATGCTTTTTCTTTATTTACACTAGAGCTCCGTTCGTCTAGCCCGGTCAAGTATTGCCGATAGGATTTCGGCCTTTCAAGCCGATGGCGCGGGTTCAAATCCCGCACGGAGCATGAGCCAAAAAGTGCAATGCATAGACGTGGTTTAAGACCAAAGAGGGCTTAAACTAAAAGGTGCAAGCACTTATGGCCAATATACACGAGCAATTGTATGATACAGACAGAAAGCTTCAGCGAGAGCTGGATAAAATAAAGCAAGACCCTATTTCTGAGAACAAGAAAAAGGCAATATTCAAGTTCGTGGACAACTGCTTTGCAGAAGGGCTGTCAAAATCTAGGGTATTAAGGTATCTTTTTGATCTTAGAAGAATAGCAGTATGGCTGCCAAAGGATTTTGAGGAAGCTACAACAGAAGATATCAAAGCACTTGTAAACAAGATAGAGAACTCGAAAAAACAAAATGATAAAAGTGGCTATGCTAGTGCTACAAAATATGGGTTTAGGGTAACGATAAAGAAATTCTATAAATGGCTTAAGAATACAGAAGGCATATATCCTCCAGAAGTAAGGTGGATGAAAAACACCCATAAGATTGACAGAATAAAACTGCCAGAAGACATGCTCACAGAAAATGATGTCAAAAGACTGATTGACATTACAACTGAGACAAGAAACAAGGCATTTGTTTCCATGCTTTATGAGAGCGGTTGCAGAATAGGAGAGCTAATGGGCATTAAGCTGAAAAATATCAAGTTCGACCAGTATGGCGCTCAGTTGTTCGTAGACGGCAAGACTGGCTTTAGAAGGGTCAGAACCATTATTTCTGTTCCTTATCTGCAAGAATGGATAAACAAGCATCCA
>CAZZNM010000007.1:0-13212 GCA_964655805.1 uncultured archaeon | reverse complement strand
CTTTTGTATGTGGTAACATTACCGACGCCTATTACGAGTTCTGGAACATCTGAACTGAATGAGCTCAAATCCCAAGTTAGATTATTGGAAGAGAAAATGGAGGCATTAAGAAATGAATATAGCGGAATCTCCACCCTCTATAATCAGTGCCAGGACGAGCTGACAAAATGCCCTGCTCCTGCTGCTGAATGCACGAACAAGGGGCTAAACTTCAATGCCATATGCAAGAAGCTTGGTCTCGGTACATTATTGCGCGTCAACGCAGACCGCAAGAATGACATAGTCTTCCAGTGCATCACAGAGACCGAGACAACGCATCTGTTCTACTCAAGGCCTGTGAATGACACGATAAAGATACTGGATGTAACGTACAATGAAGTGCTTACCATAGTCGACTGCAAGATATAGGTGTATTATGGTCTAGACTTTTGCCAGTGCAGCAAGCTACCCAACGCAGGAAGCAACCGAAGGTTGTTTATTGCAACGGTAGCTTATTGGAACGCAAAATGGTAGTCGTATATAAATGGGTAATCTTTATATATGGGTTAACCACTATATAGTGGTTAAAGGTGTAATTAATGCAAATCGATTATAGGGGGTTGGTAGCAAGTAAAATACTAGTTCCGGCAGCCCTTATTTTGGGTCTTGCGGCCGCGACCGTAGGCTTGGCAGCCAGAAATTCCAGTGATATTTACCCAAGCTCGAGCTTTCCTCCGCCTTATTCAGGCCCTCGTGTCGAGGTCCCTGCTCAATCGGGCGATACTTTTTACGAATTGACGGATGGCTGCCCGCCGACCTTTAGGATGAACGGCAGGACCTACAGGCCAAAACATCCTGGCCAGTACTGGGCAGATGATGCAGCAGGCGCCTCGTACAAATCGCCTGGAGAAGTCTTGCGCATTGGCGAAGGTGTCAGCGTGCCAGCTATATGTCGTAAATAACGGCGATTCGTTTGACTTATCGATCAAATCGAGATTTTGAAAGATTCCCTCATTCCAATGGACAGAACCATAGAACAGAATACACAGGAACATTCGGCAGTGCCTACAATCCTCTCGAAAGACCAAGGCACATTCGGCTGCCTCTCGCCCTTGCTCTAGGCGCTGCTGTTATTGGATTGATGGTATACGCCTATTCTCTAGGAGGTCCTGAAAACACTCGAAATGAGTCATGGGTGTATCCTCCAGTGGAAGAAAGAACTCAGTATCGGTAATTATGAGCAGGTAGGCGGCTCGTACTGGACATCATACGTGTCTGCAGCGCCTGGGCAACTTGATTGGACAAAGATTCTAGAAAAGTTACCTGGACACACTGTCAAAGTAGTGCGCGGAAATGTCAGCGTCACTAAACTGCCTCGGTCTACGTTCTGTATTGGAAGGTTTATGGCTGAGATGTTTGTTCCGTTTGTTGTATACAACTGTGCAGATATGAGCTGCAGGTTGTCTACAAGCCCGGCGTTCTTTACAACTGCTGTGGCATTGGTACGTCCGTCCGATACAACTGAAATATATACCGCCTCAATTTCTAGTATTGCGCCTGAGCAGCCAACGATCTCTTTGGACTTGTTTTCAGTGCCTGCTTGGGTTGATGTTGTGAACCCAGATGTCCATGTTGTTACAATCACGGCTATTGTGACAGTAAGCGCAATGAGCAGGACAGCTGCAATCAAAGGTGATACGCCTTTCATTGATTGATACATAGATAAAACCATTATATATACCTACAGAGGGACGAGCGACGTTACAATCGACGGGAGTGGCGATGCATTTATTGCGAAGAACGCGACGTATCCGATGACTGCAACAATGAGCTTGTTCTTGAAATCGCCAGAAAGCAATACTTCGCCCAAGCCGATCCACACAACCAGCGGCAGGACAAGAAGTATAGACCCCGGAAGCGATATGCCCGCTATACTTATGCCTAAAATCAGCAGTCCAGGAAGAAAATATGCGGCAAATGATAAGATAATGGCATGCTTTGTCTCAACGCCATGAGAAATTAGCCGGTCTGCAAGAACAATAACAAGAAAGACTATGAACGTCTGCACAAAAAGCCAGACAATACCGCCAATTGTTGTCGGTACGCCGAAGACGCCCAGGAATTCGTGAAATACCATATAACTATTTGTCACGCTCTATTTATATTTTGCCGAATTATGGATTTTTCTACATCATCTCGCGGAGAAGCCGGGCCACATGCGCACCGTCAGCACGGCCGCCGGTTTTCGACATTATTATGCCCATTAACACCGATTCATTCTTGCCAGAATTGCGCTTTATCGCGTCTGATATGATTTTCCTAACCTCTTCTTCTGTCATTGACGACATGGATTTCTTTACGGTATTGATGTCTTTTCCTTCGGTCAGCATAATTAATGCTTCGCGCATTGAGCTTTTTGGTATTTCGTTCTTTTCTATCATTGAAAATAATATTCCTACATCATCCTTGCTTATCTTATCGACATCGTGCCCGCTTCTTTTCAGGTCCTTGAGTATAGAAAGAAATACGTTGGCAACAAAGACCGGATCTATTTCCGGATGATTTTCTCTTGTGGCTTGGTAATATGGATATAATCTTGACTTCACCATTTGATCGGCGAGATCTGATGGAAGCTTTTTTGATAATTCCTCTTTCGCTTCGACCAGCGTTTTTGGCAATATCACTTTTCGCATTTCACTAGTTATGCGCAACGGCTTCACGTCTGTCTCAGGGTACATCCTTCCAGAGCCTGGCAGAGGCCTTATGAAACGCGAGCCGCTATCGATGCTCGCACGGGTTTCTTCAGGCACGCCAATCAGGCAATACTTTGCGCGATCGATTACGGCGATAGCAGATTTTTCTGGTCCTGCGCAAATAAATATAATATCTCTTTCCCCTACGGGAAGCCTTTTTCTAAGTGTTATGAATTCATTTGAAATATTATGCTTATTCACATCTTCATCGCTGTGAATAATGCCGCCGCCGTATGCCTCTGCGTAGAATGAAAGCTCCCTGCCAAGCGTGTGCGCGCCCAAGCTCTCTTTAAGGATGCCAGAAAAGCCAGAAAGTTTTGCAGCGTATATCTTTCTATCGTCTTCAATAAATTTTCTAAGCATGTTGTTTTTTGTTTCTTTGAAAATATCAGTAACATCTTTTGCTTGTTCTTTGATATCTTTGACTCCTCGTTTGTGCAATTCTTCCTTCACCCGCAATAAGGCTGCCTGCCTCTGCGCTTCATTCTCGACAAGATTTGCTATCTTGCCAAGCTCCTGGAAGCCCTTTATCTCGACGCGTGCGCCGCCACGTATTGATATATTAACATCCTGACGAATCGAGCCGATACCGCGCACAACGTTTAGCGAGCGCAGTATAAGGCCTAGCTTTTCTGCGACCTCGTGCGCGTGCTCAGGTGTTTTTATCGATGAATCTGTCGCTATTTCTATAAGAGGTATGCCTAATCTGTCTAATCTGTATTCAATTGTGTTTCCTTTCTCACTGATCTTTGTTGCAGAATCTTCTTCCAAGCAGACAGTGCCAATGCCAACTTTGCCCATGCTTGTGTCAATGCTGCCGTTGGTTCCGACAAGCACTGTTCGCTGAAAGCCAGAAACAGATGAGCCATCAATGACAGTCTTGCGCATAACGTGCAGCTCATCGACTATCTCGCAGTCAAGAAGCTTGCACACTTGTATGGCAGTATGCAAAGCCTCCATGTTGAGGTCCTTTGGCGGGTCCTCATCACTTTCAACAAGGCAAGAGGACTCAGGATTCGCCCGGTATACGAAATTCCTGTCACGTATGTATTCATATTGAGCAGCTGGATCAATGTCACCAAGCTCGCTTGCGACAGACCTCAATTTTCGTCTTAAAGAAATCGGCAGCTCTTCACTGCGCATTACAGGGCAGCGGCAGAACAATTTTGTCTTTGTCGCCAGTTGCTGGTGAATCTCCAAGCCGACACGAAGGCCAAGTTTTGTATAGTCCATAATGAAATCCTCGATAATATGTTTTATAAAACTATTATTAATTAGGATGAATGCCTTTCCATGAATACAAATGCGATATTTGCGGCACGAAAGAAGAAATTTTCTATCGCGGTCCTATGGGCACTGCACCAGATAAAATAGATTGCGCAAACTGTGGGCAGCCTGCATATAGAATATTGAGTTCATTCAATGCTCCTGAAGTTATAGTTAACCAAATAAAGAAACAGGATATCATAGTTTGGTTTACTATATGTGACCAACTTGTGTAATATACAGAATATTAAGTTGGTCAGCTATAAAAGAAGTGATGATCATTCAGATCACGGTCACTATTGGGGTTTAGAACTAGAGCATATTCATGGTAAGGATGATGAAGTTACTAGTGCCCAAAGAATCACAATCCCTGTAAGCAAAGAACATCCTTATGGCGGAAAGAATTAAAAGTTCTCAAGTATAACTGCTGTTTGTGTTCTTTCAATACCATCTACATTTCTGAGATATTTTGTTACAAATTCATTAAGCTCTGATATGTTTGATACTCTTATTCTTAATATTATATCAGTTACACCAGTTATCATAGAAACCTCTTCGACAAAATCATACTTTCTTAGTTTGCTAGCAAGTTCGTGCTGCGATATATGTTTTTTCTTTAGCAAATTATAATCTACGGTGATTAAAACATAAGCTGCAATATTTCTTCCTGTTTTTCCTTCATCTAAAACAACACTGTATTTTTTTATTACACTTGATTTCTCCATTCGCTTTACCCTATTAAATACAGTAGTAACAGGTATTCCTGTCTTTTTTGATATCTCCTGTGCTGACATTCTTCCATTTTGCTTTAATTCATTCAGAATCTTTATGTCTTTTTTATCTATCATATGAAATAACTATTCCATAAAATATATAAATATGAACTTTTCGTTCATATAATGGAACGTTTAAATAGATATCTGATAATTCCTGAGTGGTGATTAAGTGTTTGGACTTGGAAAAACCAGTTTGAGAAAAAATAAAGGTGCTCCTTATCCAGTCCTCGAGTTAGGAAAACCTTATTTGACAAAAGGGCGTGTAAACATTCCATATAGTGTGTTGGGTGGGGAATATACACCAACACCAGAAGAAATTGCAGCAAAGGGACCGGCAATAATAGATGTTTTCCGACATCCAGAGTATTATTTTCCATTTTTTAGGGTTGTTGAAGCAAAAGGAACTTTATCAGTTCCATTTGATGTATTCGAGAATCACAATGGTACAATTGAGATCGATTGGGCTGCTGATCACAATGGTAAGCCTGTGGATGAAATGTACGGCCTTGTTGTAAACGCAACCCATCGGATGCAAGAAATTGCATCAAGAATGGAGAAGGTGATTTCATGAATAAAAATAAAACATGTGGGGAAATCGTATGATTAATAATAGTTAGTAAATAAGAGGTGAACATTGTGGGATTGTTAAATCCTTTTAAAAGATACCAAGGAGTAGATTCTGATAGTCGTGATTTGATTACTAGAACAAATCGACTGATTAGAGGGCATCCGCCTTTTTATGCATCTTTAAGTGATTTTTTAATGAGAAGGCTCGATTTACCTGAAGGCATGCATTACTCTACTTATCCTAGTTACGAAATAGCCATGGAAAAACTTGATGTGGCAGAACGTAATATAAATGAGCTAGAAAGACGTTTAAGTCCTGAACACCCAGCTGTTAAAGATTTGAATGCTCAATGGTCTCTAGAACTTTTTCGCTGGAATTATCTCGGACCATAGAATTTAATGAACATTCAACATCAATGTTTTAATTTTTCTTTTTCAAAACAAAAACGCCCTTTCATTGATGCGCTCTATAAATTCGCCTACATAATTTTTTTGAAGCATCTGCTTTGCTTCCTCGCTGTCGCGCGTATGGCCAAGAACCCATCCCAGCTTGACATATGCTGCCTCTGACGTCATCGCCAGGGGTATGACGCCAACATCCAAGAGCTTTCGACCATAGCTGTATACGTTCATGTTCACCTTGCCATAGGGCGTTTGCGTCACCATGGCAACGACTACGCCTTTTTCAACAAGTTTTTTTATGTTATCCAGAAGGTCTTTATGGTGTTGTGTATATTCGTCCAACACATTCACCGGCGCATTGCCAAGACCTGTGCCTTCTAGCAGCAAACCTCTATAGCCGTTCTCAAGGAAGAAGTCGAATATACGGTAATCAATACCTGGATATATTTTTACAAGACCGATGCGCCTGTCAAATCTGCCCACGAGATGAACCTTCTTTGACTTGTCTTTCCTGACATAATCTTGGCGCAGGAATTTTATTTCCCCGTCCTGCCGCACTTCGGCATATGGCAGAACATCAATGCTTCTGAACGTATCGCGCCTCGCCGAATGCATTTTCTTAACATGCAGCCCGGGGTGAATCAGGCAGTAATCAGTCTCAATAGATCCGTGCATGCATATTGCAACGCCTGAAAAAGCGCTCTCGCTTATGAAGCGTGCTGCGCATATCAGATTCAATTGGGTATCGCTGCTGCCCCTGTCTGATGAGCGCTGCGCGCCGACGAGAATAACAGGTATCGGCAGGTCCTGGAGCATAAAAGACAGCGCAGCTGCTGTGTAAGTCATCGTGTCTGTCCCGTGGGTTATAATTATGCCATCTGGCGATACTTCTTCCATCTCTTCGAAGATTCGCTTAGCGAGCAATACCCAGTGCTCTGGCTCCATGTCGCCGGAATACATCTGAAAAACGAGGTGGATGTTGAAGTTCGCTATCTCCTTGAGCTCAGGCACTGCGGAAAAAAGTTCTTCCGGCGTGAACGCCGGGTACGCTGCGCCTGTTTTATAATCGATCTTTGAAGCGACAGTGCCGCCTGTGCTAAGTATCGAGATCAGCGGCTTGCTTTTGTCTGGCTTTTGTTCCTTTTTTACAATTGGCGCTTTCACAGGCTTTCCTGACTCCAATTTCTTTATTTTCACAGGCATTGAAATTCCTACGTTATAGCCGTTATCTAGTTTTATTATCAGCGTATCTTCGCTGCCTGCGCTCTTTGGCATCAGAAGGCCTTCGTAAGCGGTATCGTCTTTTTCAATACGAATTTTATCGCTGATTTTTATTTTCTCTTTCTGCAACATACTTTCTATTTCATCAGAATACATGAGATTAATTAGAATTCTATGTTATTAAAGAATTATTTTTTTCGCATCAGTAGGATAATCACTACAATTATAATTACTATAACAATCGCTATTATAATTGGTGTCCTGTCCTCGGTAGCGCGGCCAGTCGCACCCGTTTCCGAGTTTCCGCTATCTGCACTAGATGTTTCTGGGTTCCAGTCGTTCAAGAATACCTTTGCATAGTAATCAGACGCGTCGCCATAAATGATGACACCTGCTTCCCTGTTGTTTGTCGGTGAGTTCTCTCCCCAGTTAATGCTTGAAACTAGCACAGAATTGTCTGCGATTATCAGTTTTCCGTGCAGCTCATCGAGATTTAGCTTGTTGAGATCGATTAATTTTGCCTGCAGATCTATATTCTCTTTTCTTGCAATGTTGTTAACATAATCAACGGTATCTTCATTGCTCTTGCCTTCGTCATCTACGTTGAACCATGAGCTGTCCAGAAGCAGCTTTACCTCCACGCCGCTACGGGCGCGCTCTATAGAAGTTTCTAATAACGGATTTGGCCTTGGCTCTTTTTTGCTGCCCCATTCCTTGTACACGTACAGCTGGGCAATATACAATCTTTTCTTTGAAGAGTTAATGAAATCGACTAGCTCGCTAACGGCATTGGGCGCAAACACTGATTTTGCTGTGCCTGAAAATTCTTCAATATTGAATTTATTCTGGTATATTTTCTTTTCCCTTTCGGCAACAGTATAACCTTTATCACAGACAAATGGCTTTGATTTTTTCAGGTCTTCATTAAATATAGAAACAAAATCATTAGCGGTTTTATCATCTTCGACAATGACACCAAATCCTCTATTCCCATATCCATCTGGAAAGCCGTGATAGCCGAAGTTCTCTGTTACAACAAGCACCTTGCTGCCGCTGACTGCATATTTTGCGTGCATGTAGTACCTGCTCTGATACAGCCAGACATTGCCCTTATTGAGCGTGCATAAAAGGAATTTCTTATCGTTGCTCATGCCACCAGCAGGCGCCTCGTCGACTATGAGTGTGAAGTTCTTGTTTTGCAGTAATTTCGCAATATTGTAATTATCGAACGTGTAAACTTCTATCATAAAATTGTCATTTCCATTGATGAATTGCGCGAGCGCCTCGTAGCTGCTGTCCGGCGCCGCGAATGCCGTGATTTTAGCAGCTAATGCCGTGTAAGAAAGTATAAAGAATATGACCGCTATGTTCTTTATCACGCTGATAATTGATGCAAGCATACTTTTATTTTTGACTTATCTTGTCCTAGCAAACTCAACCAGCCAGAATACAGATGACGCTACGAAAAATATCCCTATATAATAATTGCATTAAGGATTCTGGAAAGGCTGGCGCAGAGGGCTGAAGACATGCATGTGAATAGACACCCAGAAATAAAGATAAGGATGCTTGAAAAGGAATTAGCAGAGGCACAAGCGAAACTCAAAACCTAATAAACCTCCATTTTCAATCTCTATTTTTTCTTGATGAATTCTTCTGGTTTTAATATTTTTATTTCCAAGCCACTAATTTCAAGCAATTCTGGATCGTATGTTATGAGTGGGTAATCTAACTCTCTTGCTGTTGCCATTATTATACAATCTGCATAAGACACAGGATATTTTGATTTCAATATCCCGGATATCCTGGCTATTTTGTCTGTTACTTCCAGCACGTTTATGCCTGTTTCTCTGATGAATATATCCAGTTCTACTGCCTTTCTCCTGTCATTTCTTTTGAAATAGTATGCAAATATCTCAGAGATGGTTATTGCAGAAATAAGTGCTCGCATCCTTTTGCTGAGAACCAGTTCATATATTTTTTCAATGGAACCGAGATCCTTATCATCCTCTGCGTTGGCAAATGCTATGATTACATTTGTATCTATGACTACTCCCATTCCTTTCTCAGCTCTCTTATGGATTTAACTGATTCTGGAAACCCAGTGCTCATCCCTTTCATGGCTTTTATCGGATTTTTTGGAACAGGCACTATTATTATCGTCCCTTCTACTTCTTCTATCCTGACTTTTTGTCCTCTCTTCAAATGTAGCTTTTCTCTTATTTCTTTAGGAATCACTATCTGACCTTTTGACGACACAGTCAATTCGCCCATCTTACTCACCACCAAATAGTTGAACTTTTAAGTATTTAAGTCTTACCTAGTAAACCTCGACTTCGATCTCGCTGATGTCGCGCATGCCGCGGTCGCCTGTAATGAACTTGGCGCACTTTTCGCTGATGGCTGTAGCTATGTGTATGCAGTCAAAGTATGTTAATTTCTTTTCTATCTTCTTCCTGTATTTTCCGCGTAGGCTTCCCGCAAGGGTAGCTATTTCCTGGGTCACTGGGATTACACGCAGATTTGGCAGGGATTCTATGAGGTATAGAATTTCGCTAACACTGTCTGCATCGCGCCTTGCTACATGAAATGAGATTTCTGCAAATACGACTGAGGAAACGACTGAATAGCCCTTAAGATATTGTTTTGCCTTATTTGCAAGCTCTTCCTTGCCTGAAAGCATGTCCATGAATACATAAGTATCTAGGTATATCTTGTCTGTAGCCGAGAACTTTTTGCTTGAAGTATCTTTCTTATTTCTTTTTTCTGTTTCTTCTTCATCCTCATCAGTATTAGTTTCCTTCATAAACCACTACTCTTCTTTGATATCTTTGCGGGCACCTTTGAGGGCGATCTTCTTTCCGGCCTGCTCCAGTGCGTCTACAGGATTCTCTGGCTTCAGCATTATCACTATCCTGTTGTCCTGCAGGCCTATGAGCACTACTTTGCCTGGCTTCAGCGCTAGCGCATCGCGTATGTATTTTGGTATCACTAATTGCCCTTTTGACGAAAGTTTTACTTCTTCCATAGTATATCTTACTTTTTCTCTATTAATAAGAATTTCTATACTATAAATCTTACTTTTATTCCTGTTATTTTCTATTATTCCATATTCTGCTAGTAGTTGAACCTCGCTGCTTGTATATCAAAATGTTTAAGTGACGGACAGGCAATCCATAGACACTCCATGGCGGGTTGCAGTTGTCCCCCTCCTGCACCGCTGGAGTCATAATCAAAGGTGATTAAGATGAACGAAATAAGGCATGTAGAACACAGCGGCATAATCACTGTATCGCCACTGCCAGGCATATCCATGTGCCCGTTCTGCGTCATCCACATCATCCACAAGCGGGTAAAACGCATGCGAGGTCGATAGATATGGCATCAGCATACGCGGCGCAACTGAATGCATGGTGTAACCAGGTTATGCATGACTATAGGGCATGCGTTCCGCAGAATCTTAACTTCTCGCTGAATTTTGGCGACAGCAAATCTGACTGGGATTTGTATAGGGAAGCGCTGGGTTTGTATAATAGTGTAACAGCAAACTGGTACAGGATGCAGCACATGCAAGAAGAAAAGCCCAAGAAATATCATCTCAGGACTACGGCGCTTCCAGATGGCAGTGTGTATTTCATAGACATGAATGGCAACAGCGAAGCTGATGTCAAGATGATAAAGAGAACAGACGGTCTCTACGATTTCATAGGCACACAGCAAGGGTTTGAGCGCGTAGGCGGTAGAGGAATTATAAGTGATCTTGTCAACAAGCTAGAAGATGGAGACTTCTTCCATACAGGGCACTATGCGAAGAAGGCCGCCTAGTCGTCACTGTCTGATAGCGAAAACTATATATATGGGGTAACATCATATATTACTTAGGTGTGGTGACATGACGCTTGTAGATAGTCTAATGAACGAGTTGAACGAAGCTGGAACTAGAGTTAGCTCTATGTTTGAGCCACGCGTCGCTACACCTATAGGCACAATAGGGCTTGAGCCAAGGCCGATTGCTGACATATATGGCCCTAAAGAAGAAAAGAATGATTACAGGACTACATTGCCTTCAGGGTACAATACGACGGATGTGCAGAAACTCTACAAGCTTCTGGAAGGCGAGCATGGAGTACAGATACATGAAGTCACCCAGCAATATCTTTTGGATACATTTGGCAAGGCATATGGTAGCGCGCCGCCTGCTGCATGGAGAACAGGGAATGATATTTACATATCAAGGCGCGACCAAGGTAGAGAACTGCCGTACGATGAGCTGAAGGCTGTGCTCATGCATGAAATATCTGCAGGGTACGACCACCAGAGGTCTGAGCAGGAAGCGCAGATGGACGCGATAAATTTGCTGTCACCAAACGGAAAATATGCTGATCCAATTGCTCACAGAAAGGCAATAGAATCCGCACCACGCGTCGGCTTGGACCCTTCACAATTGGGCTTATATACTCATAGGAATTAGTGATTGGTATGGGATTCCTAGCAAGTCTGTTTGGATTTAATCAATATGGTGTGGCACCACTAGCTGATGGTTATGCTGGTAATCGCGTACAGGATGCAGCCATAACATTTGAACTTCCAATCGAGGCTAAAAAAATAACAATACCTGATCCCAATAATCCCGGTCAAACAATGGAGATTGAACCTTTGGGAAATAGGCTTGGCAGATATGCAAGAATGCTTCTTGGTTGGATAGGTTATATCAATACGTCAGTAGGTATGGGAAACGATGCAATAGACCCATACGCAATTGCAGACGGCCGCTGGAATAATGGCGCTCAGGTGCTTCCAGCTCTTGGATATTCTGGACTCAAAGATACTGGAAAACATCCTGGAGTACCTGCTCAACCTCCTACAGGACCACCAGCACCACCAGGTGGTGGATTTCCTGGCGCACAATATGTAGGAAGGGTAGAAAGAATGTCACCTCTACATGCTTTCGCATATTAGAAACTTTTTATTCTGCTTTGATTAATATTGATTATGAAGATATTTGCTGCTGTCTTTGCTCTTCTACTCTCAGGTATAGTATTTGCACAGCAGATTGATGATATTGGCAGAACGCTTTTCGTGGAGCTTCTTGGCATGAGGAACTATCCAGGGGCGCCTTTTACAGGCAATGTCATTAACGACCTGATAATGTTCCTGATAATTCCAACGATCTTCATTATTTTTGTTGTGTTCATACTTCTTGGCAGACTGGCTGTTGCTCAAAGAGGAATAAGAATCCTGCTCGGCATCGGCATCTATCTGTTCATTATTGCAGGCGGTTACTACAATACTTTTGCGCTGCTCGCAGGACCCTACTTCATATTCCTGATATTCATACTTGGCCTGCTCTACTTTATTCCATCGCACTTCCGCGTGCGTGGCGGCGGAATGCCTGGGGGTGGGATGACTGGTAGAGGTGCGTCACTTGAGGGAGCAGAAACATCACTGGCAAAACAGCTGGTCTTAAAGCAGATTATGCTTAAGGAACAGGAGGCTGGATTAAAAAGGGCAAGAACAGCAAATGACCCTAGAACTGCAGATTATGAATCGCGTGTAGGTGAACTTAGAGCAGAGATAAAGGTTCTTGAGGGTGAAATACGGTACAATCCAGCTGAGAAGATTGCATACAGTGCTTTGAGACATAAATATCACGTGTGATCCCATGGTTGAATTCATCGATCCTACAATGCTGCCATTCATCGCAGCATTTCTTTTTGTTTTTGCAGTTGTTTTTGGCGCGCTTAGCTATGCAAAAGTGCTAGGCGAGCAGCGCAAAGTGAATGTAATAATTGCAATGGCCTTTGCCATATTTGCCGTACTGTTCGAGCCGTTTGTATTTGGCCTACAGACAGTGCTGCCGTTTGCAGTTATCGGCATTGTAATAATATTTTTTATATTGTTTCTAAAGAAAGTCTTCGGCGGTGGCGATAAAATAGATGCATGGCCTATTGCCACTTCATTGATTTTTGCCCTCTTATTGTTAGGTATATTCTGGGACCAGATCGGATTCAGTGTGCCTGGTATAGATTCGACGAACATGCTGTGGCTTGTTGGCATACTTATAGTCCTGCTTATTTTCTACGTAACTTACCAGCATGGGAAGGGCTGAGAAAATATATAAACCGCCCAATGTATAATAAGAAAAGATAATATGTCCCACGTGATTTTGAACCAGGCGAACCCGTTTGCTGCGCTGGGCCCTGATTTCTACGGATTCCTGCTTCCATGGATATTCACTTTTGCCATTG
>CAZZNM010000006.1:0-13227 GCA_964655805.1 uncultured archaeon | reverse complement strand
GAAGGCTGGCGTGCTTGCCGCATTGTTCATTGTATTCGATTTCTCAAACCTATCGCGGTCCTTGGGCGGCGATCCAGATACAGATGCTATAGTGATTCTCGTTCCTCTGATTGTTATGGCATTATTTCTGTTTACATATAAATACATCAATAGCAATGGCCTGAATAAGCGTTCTCTAATCTATTCTATTATCACAGGCATAGCAATGGCTCTCTGGGCGCACACATGGGAAGGATACTGGTATGCACTCTGGCTTATAACAGCCATGATCTCTATAAAAATCATAATATTTGCGGCAAGGCATAGAAAACTGAATCAGATTTTAAAAGAGTCCAAACCGCTTATTGTCAGCTACGTTATTATTTTAGCTATACTTTTTATGCTAACGTATCCTGCTTATGGCGCGGAAAAACTTCAGAACTTTCTAGGGCCGTTTAAATTCCAGCAGCTGAAAAGTGAAGAAGGCATTGAATTTCCAAATGTCTATGTCTCAGTAGCCGAGTTACAAGGCGGTGATATCAGAGGCGTTATTCAGAGGACAAGCGCCATTAACTTTGAGAGTGCACCGCTCTTAATACTCATATCACCGTTCTTTCTTATGATATATGCGCTCACATATCTGGCGTACTCATTTTACAGAAAAAGACAGCATCTCGATACCCTGATATTGCTGCTTGTTTGGTTCGTCGGGCCATTCATGGCAACTGTAGTGGCTATAAGGTTCTCCACACTGTTCTCAGCGCCAATAGCAATAGGGTCTGCAATATTTTTAGCAAAAATAATAAACATTGTTGCCCACAAAGAAAAACTAGAGGATTAGTATGGCTATAAACAAGAAAATTATTTTAGGCACCATAATTCTAGTGCTACCAGTTTTAGCTATCATCTTCTCCATCACCGACACAACAATGGCGTTTATAGCAACCTCTATAGTTCTGGCAGTTCTTGTTGTGGTAAAAAGAACCGATGCAAGAATTGCAGGTCTAATAATATCCTTACTTTTCATATTTTCGATCACATACATATTTTATCTAACACCGGCTACAATATTGGCGAAGTCCCAAGGAACTGTGCTGAGCGGTAACTGGTTTGAAGCACTAAACTGGATAAAAGACAACACAAAGGAATGCGCGGTCATAGCAACATACTGGGATCCAGGGCATTTCATTACAGGAATAGCACGCAGATCTGTTGTGTTTGATGGGGCATCGCAAGGCTCTACAATCTACGTGCCAATACCTGATGGCGATACAAACAACGGACTTGTGACAGAGAAGTATGACAACGGTGTTGTGCAGATAAAAGTATACAACGTAGATGGACATGAAGGCGAGATAAGACGTGCAAGAATAAAGGATATTGCAATCACGCTTTACACAAACAACGAGACGCAGGCAATAGAGATACTGAAGGATTATGCAAAACCAGGTTGCGAGGATGAGGTTTATTACATTGCGTCAGCAGATTTAATAGGCAAAAGTCATTGGTGGAGCTATTTCTCGACGTGGGACCCTACAAAAGTAGAAGACCCTAAGGGACGCGGAACACCGATGCAGCTGCTAAATCTGCAGCAGGCAAGACCGATGCCTGGCCAAAACGCTGTAATCTATGTGTACCCCATCTCATCACAAGATGCGTTTGCGATCATAGACAGCAACGGCACACTCACACCATTCCTACAACAGAGGAATCAGTTCATCAAGGTGGCAAAACTTTTCTACTTTGATAAATCAGGGCAAGGTGTTCTAGTTCCGCAGGAAGATGGCCAGATGCCAGGAATGCTCTGGCTTGACCCTTCTCGACAATTATTGGTTTATATGCCGCCTGAGGTTGAGAATTCTATGTTTACAAGAATGTTCTTTTTCCACGGGCAAGGTCTTGAGCATTTTGAGTTCATTAACAGCTGGGGCGGCGAAGTAAAGCTGTTCAAGGTAAAGTTTTAAGCCAGTTCTTTGTACATCTGAGCAATTCTTTTTACTATGTTCTTCCAATCATAAAGCTCTGCAGTATTTCTTGCACTGTATGTTATTTTCTTTCTCAATTTTGGATCTTCAAGCAGTAATTTTATTTCCGCGCCCATATCTTCGGAATCGCCTATATTGACAAGAAATCCATTCTCGCCAGTTTTTATGTAGTCACTTGGCCCTTCCGTGCGCGTCGAGACTACAGCTGTACGAGAGCACATTGCTTCTAGCGGGATAATGCCAAAACACTCACGCTTGGACGGCACAGCCAGTACTGTGGCCGATTTTATCATTCTTACGACATCTTCATGCCGCTTGAAACTTGGCAAAAATCTTACATTTTTCAATCCCAGTTTTTTTGTAAGCATGATAAGATTTTCTTTCTCGCCACCTTCGCCGACAACAATTAGCTCATAATCACTGCCGATGGTCGAAAAAGCTCTGATGAGCATATCAACATTCTTCTGAGGTACAAGGCGACCAACGTAAACAACACGGTTATCAAGTTTTTCACTTTTAATTTTATCTATATATTTTACGTCAATTCCAGAAGGTATTACTTGGACAGACGACCGCATTTTGAGCGATTCCTTCATTCTTTTTACCAACGATGAGTTCAATGTAATCACTCTGCTATATGGTAATTGGGAAACAAGCAGCTCAAACGGTAATCCAACAAATGCTCCAAGACCTTTGTACATATAATGCCACTCAAGCAGGTAGAGGTCGTGTATTGTCGCCACCACAGGCCTCTTTGTTTTCACACCAGCTATGGCGCATGGAAGGAGCGACAGATGGCCGTTTGCATCTATTATGTCGCAATCACTCTTGCTCAATGATTTTATTAGATTCATTGTATACTGCAAGCAATGCAGATAATTTCTTTTAGGCGGTTTTGTTATAGTTGGTTTACTAACCTGAATTATATCTATATCTAATGACCCATTCGCTGTAGACGAATAGAGATCGATCTCATAACCATATTTAGGAAGCCGTTTTGCCATCTCATATACGCGGCGCTCAACGCCATAAAGCGGATAAATAACTTCAGTACATAATGCTATTTTCGTCATAGAATCAATGTTGTAAATAAATTCTTAAGAGCGCTTATTTTGAATATTGAACTAAAAAAAGAGCTTTTATAAGTAATCGCCATAATTGATAATGATTATGAAAGTCATCTTCATCGATCCAAAAGGAGTGTGGGAAGGGCTGAACAATGGCGTAGCAAATATAGCAGCCATGATAAGAGACAAGCACTCTGTGCACGTCATCGATTTTGTCAACAGGTCTGGGGACTTTGATAAAAGGCTTGAAGCAGTAAAGGACGCAGACATTGTAGGCGTATCAATTAAGTCCTTCACGCTTGACGAATCTGTGATGGTTGCACACAAGGTGAGGGCGATAAATCCAACTACCACACTAATTGCTGGCGGGCCGCACGTCATAGTCGATGGATACAACTTCATGAAAGATAATCTTATATTCGACCTTGCTGTGAAGGGCGAGGCAGAGATGGTATTTGACGAACTTGTATCGGGAAAAGATTACAGAACAATAGAAGGCGTTATTTACAGGGAGAATGGCCATGTAGTGGAAAACCCTACAAGGAAGTGGATCACTGATTTAGACAGCCTGCCTTTTCCGAACTATGATGATTTCGATTCTATAAACATTAAAGGAAAGTCCAAGGAGATAGAGAACTGGCCGCTCGTTACAAGCAGGGGATGTCCATATTCTTGCTCCTATTGCAACGTTCCGACAGTCATCGGTAGGAAATTCAGAACACGCTCCGGGAAGAACATACTCGAAGAACTTAGGTATGCGCAAGAGAAATACAAGAGCCAGGAATTCAAAGTTTTAGATGACAATTTCACACTGCTTATGGACCGTGCAAAAGATATATGCAAGCTGTTCATTGACGAAAAGCTTGATATGAAATGGACATGTCCCAATGGCATTCGTGCTGACCGCTTGGATGAAGAGCTGTGCAAGCTCATGCACGAAGCCGGCTGTTATTCGATGTCCATAGGCGTCGAGAGCGGCGATCCTCTGGTGTTCGAAAAGATAAATAAAGGCGAAAAACTTTCTGATGTTGAGCACGGCATAAGAATGGCTCAGGCAGCAGGCATACAAATTCATGGCTTTTTCATCATAGGACTTGTTGACAGCACACCTGAAACAGACAAACGCTCCATAGAGTTCGCGAAGCGCATGGGAATTTCTGCGTCATGGGGAATACTTGTGCCATATCCTGGAACGCCGGTATGGGGCCAAGTGTTGGCTGACCAGAACGTGCGAATGCTGCGCGATTGGAAGGAAGGATTCCATATAGGCGCACGCCCGAAGGTCGTGTTCGATACTCCAGAATATCCAGCAGAAGAGCGCGTTAGGATGTACTACCGGGCTAATATGTCGACGATAAAGAAAAAGGACATTCCTCGTGCTGCAAAGATGATAATAAAAGGTCTTATTGCAGGAAAGTAGAACGTCCATCAAAAATACGAACAAATTTAATAACACCTTCTAAATATTCCTGATTAAGTATGAAAAAAGACTATACAAAGAAAGCGGTACAAGGCTCTATAATAATTTTTATATTCTCCTTGATATCTGTAGCTATAGGATTTTTTCTTAGAACCTTTCTTGCAAAAAATCTCACAGTAGCAGAATACGGACTCCTATACGCGGTTATGGCCTTCTTTGGCCTTTTTGCTATGTTCAGGGATTTTGGGTTAAATCCAGCACTTGTAAAATATATACCGGAATTCTTGGTCAAGAAAGACTATGGAAAAATAAAATCTTCAATTAAGCTGGCATTTATAATTCAAGTGACTATAAGTACAGTATTCTTTTTTTGCATAATCTACTTTTCACAGCTACTCGCCGAGGTATTCTTTAAAGCAGAAGCTTCTACATCATTATTATTTTTTATAGGTCTCAGTTTTGTGTCTAGTGTTCTTTTCCATCTAGTGCAGTCAATTTTTCAGGGTTTCCAGAAAATGAAGTTCTATGCAATGCTTGATCCAATCAGGACTGGCATTGTCTTAGTCGTGGCGTTTTTTGCAATATCATTAGGTTATGGTATTACCGGCATTGCGTTCGGTTATTTTATAGCAGGCATTGCAACTGGTTTAATAGGATTCTTAGTTTTTTTACGCACCTTTCCGTTCTTCAAAATTAAAAGTAATATTAATAACGGTCTTAGAAGCAAACTATTTTCATTTGCCATTCCTGTTGTAGGCGGAGGCGTGGCTAGTATCGCTGTAACTTACATAGATACAATAATGATTACTTATTTTAGGACTCTTGACGAAGTAGGATATTATCAAGTAGCATTACCAATTTCTGACCTTATAAATATTTTTGCAATTACCCTTAGCATAGTAACATTTCCTATGGTCTCTGAACTCTGGGCTAGAAAAAAGAATAGAGAAATAATTAAAGGTCTATCAACGCTAATAAAATTTTCTCTAATAATAATTGCATTACCGTCATTAATTATTTTTGTATTTTCGGAAACAATAATAGGAATGTTTTTCGGAGCGAAATATCTACCAGCGGTAACTACGTTACGTATATTGGTTCTTGCGGTAGTATTCCAGTCTTTAACAACAGTGTTCTTTGCGGCTCTAAAGGGCATAGGGAGAATAAAGGAAGCTGTAAATGGAATACTGTTACTCGCAATGTCTGTACTCATCTTTAACTTTATTCTAGTACAGAAATTTGGCATAGTAGGTACGTCCGTAGCAAATCTTATTTCTTATTTTATTACAATGCTTTTCACTCTGTACATCCTTAGGAAAAACATAGCACTAAAGGTTCAGGCCAAAGATATCATTAAAATAGCTTTGGCATCCTTATTTGCCATATCTATCGGGTACTACATGAAAACAAATATTTCAGTATTGTACGATATACCAAGTATGGGGGTTTGCCTTTTTGTGTATTTAGCTTCAATAATAGTACTTGGTGTAATAAAGAAAGATGACATGAAAATGTTAGAAAAATCTGGAATTAAATTACCATCAATTCTCCATAAAATGGCGAGATGAGTATAATGAAAATAAAAGATTACTATAAGAACGTCCCACAAGGCGAGTCTGAACATGCATTCAGATACAAGAATATATTTGCTAAAGTCATTAAAGATGCAGGCATATCTAAAAAAATACTTGATGTAGGTGCAGGAGATGGCATACTTGCAAGCGAACTTGCAAAAAATAACACGGTCGTATGCGCAGAAATAAACAAGACACGAATAAAGAGGCTGAAAGAAAAAGGTCTGAGAGTAATAGACCAGGATATAGAAGAAAAATGGAAGGCAAAAGACAATTCATTCGACACAGTAATCATGACAGAAGTCTTAGAGCATTGCTTTGCAACATCACATATACTCCATGAAAGTTATAGGGTGCTGAAAAAAGGCGGCAGAGTAATAATAACAACGCCTAACATTACGTCCATTGGGCATAGAATGCAGATACTTCTTGGGCGAGAGCCATCGTATTACAGCCATACAAGCTTCGAACATATCCGCATATTTACGCCACAATCTCTGAAAATAATGATGAAGAAAAGTGGTTTCAGATATATGAAAATCAAAACCATCGTTGGCCTTCCAGTTAGAAATTTCGGGGAAATAATCTATGCAATCGGTGAAAAGGCATGAGGGTTCTTGTTACTGGAGGCACTGGATTTATCGGGGCACACTTAGTTAAACATCTTTCGGGGTATGACGTGTCTGTTGCATCAAAGCACAAATCAAGAAATAAGAAGCATTATTCATTGGATATAAAAGATAAAAAAAATCTCGCTACCGTATTTTCAAAAGAGAGGCCAGAGTATGTATTTCACTTAGCAGCACGGGTTAATCCAAGAATATCTATGGAGAAGCCCATCGGCGATGTCGAAGTCAATATAATCGGCACAATGAATGTTCTTGAAATGTGCAGAAAGTATGATTCAAGGAAGATTATTTTCTCTTCTTCAGCAGCCGTGTACGGAGAGCCTAAATATCTTCCAGTAGACGAACAGCATGAGACATTACCTATAAGCATCTATGGGGCTTCAAAACTTGTGGCTGAAAAATACATAGAAACGTATTGCCGTGCATACGGGATGGAATATACGGTACTAAGATATGCAAATGTTTATGGACCTGGATCAAGGAGCGTAATCTCTATATTCATAGAACGTATTTTGAGTGGAAAATCACCTGTAATATTTGGTAATGGCAATCAGAAACGAGATTACATTTATGTAGATGATGTTGTTAGCGCCACGCTGGCTGCAATGAGGAAGGCTGATGGAATGACGCTAAATGTAAGCACAACAACGGATACAAGCGTCAAGGACATATACGATATTATTTCAGGGCAGCTTACGTCCTCGGCGAAGCCTGTATATAAGCCGGAAAATAAGGGCGATATAAACAGGATACGTCTCGACAACTCTGTGGCAAAAAAACAGCTTGACTGGATACCTGAGATCGACCTGATGTCAGGAATAATAAAAACAATAACAGGGATACGGAAATGAAGCATGCAGTTTCTATCATAATACCGGCACGGAACGAGGAGAAAATAATAGCGAAAGCCATAGAAAGCATGCAACAACAGATCTACCCAAGAAAAGAAATAATAGTCATGGATAACGCATCCACTGATAGAACAGCAGAAATATCTAGAAAACACAAGGTAAAGGTCATAAAAAATGAGAAGAATATAGGAATTGGAAATTCAGTGAATCGTGGAATAAAGGCCTCAAAATGTAAGTTCACAGTAATTCTTCATGCAGATCACTATACGAACGACAAAAAATGGATAGATAAAATGCTTGAGCCGTTCTCTGACAAAAAAGTTGCAGCAGTTGTATCCCAAAGGAAAAATAAAGACAGAGATAAAATGTCGCTTGGCGAAAGACTGTTCGATTCTCTGCATCCGCCAAGCGTGAACACATCAGGGAAACTGATGGAAATATCTATATTAAGGGAAAAGGCAGACGTATATAGGAAGAATATAATAGAAAAACTAGGATATTTTGATGGAGATTCATATCCACATGGAGGGGAAGACGTGGATATGTCCATTAAGATACGGCAAGCTGGATATAAAATAGTTCTAAGCAATGAAGCAATGGTAGAGCATGTATTTTCTTCTCATCAAAGTTCATTCATTTCTGTTTTTAGAAAGGCATTCCAGATGGGACAGGCAGGCAGCGAGCTGTATAGAAGATATAAAATTGACAGTGTAAGGCGCAGGATGTTCCTCATGATACTGTTCTCGCTAACAGCATTACCAGTTGCCCGCACAGACGTAGGTATATTCCTGTACTCCTTATTTTTCTTATTGGGCATATTCTCATATATCACACTATCAGGAAAGAGAATTCCATTAACGGTAATCTATACGTTAGTTTTCTTTTTATTTTACCTGCAAACAAATAGCAATGCCTCTATAATTAGCGGCGTGCTTCTGACAAACGTTATGGTGCTTGCATATTACGGCATGCACAGCAGCAGGAACTCACTAAAAGAGGGCGACAATCTGATATACGCCTTGTTGATATTCCCGCTCTCTATAGCTTGGAGGTTCACGTCAGCACTAGGATATTTGAAGGAAGAGCTATTTCCATCTAAGATTTGAGTCGACCTTTCCGCTACTAATAAGGTATTCTATTTGTCTGAGCCTTGTAAAATTTTTTGAGGCAAAATCAGAATAATCAAGACCAAGATTTCTAAGACTCTTTACAAGACTACTGACGCCTTTACTGAGAGGCCAGCTTACCCCGAAGCCCAGCTCATTCTTTATCTTGTCGCAGTTAACTTTGTAGCTTCTGCTATCAGGCTCTTTGTTCAGCATTACAACCTCACATCCAGTTTCTTTTTTCACCACATTTGCTATATCTATTATCTGATAGTTTTCATCGGTAGCGCCGACATTGTAGGCCTTGCCGTTTACCAAACCCTCATCTGCTTCCAGCGCAAGCATGTAAGCGTCACAAGCGTCTTCAACATGCAGTACAGGCCTCCATGGCGTGCCGTCAGAATTTACAATGATCTTTTTTTCTGTTAGCGCCAGTCCTGTTAAGTTGTTTACAACCAGATCAAAACGAAGCTTAGGCGAGATGCCGAAGACTGTAGCGCATCTAAGGTAGACTGCACAGAAACTACTATCTAGGAGCTTAGAGATACTATTCTCTGATTCTATTTTGGACCGCGCGTACTCAGTTAAAGGAGTCAATGCAGAATCTTCAGTAACTACATCCGCCGCAACGCCATACATGCTGCACGAAGACGCGAATACGAATCTTTTCACGCCAACGCGCTGCGCGAGCTGGGCAAGCTTCACGGATGCGAGGAAGTTTATCTCAGTGGTTAATCGTGGTTCTAAGTGCCCTAAGGGGTCGTTTGATAGCGCAGCCAGATGCACGATCGCATCAATACCGCCCAAATCACTCTTCGCTATATCTCTTATATCTTTTTCAATGAGCTTTACATCCTCAGACTCTGTTAGTTTACAGTCCTTATAGTAGCATGTATCAAGGCCAACAACATCGTAGCCATTCTCGCCAAGCTTTCTTACAAGAACAGAACCTATGTAACCGTCACATCCTGTTACAAGCACCTTCATGCAATTTCACCTGCATTCAATATTCTTGGATCAGGTATAGGAATGATAAATACGCCGCCTTTTTCGCTGTAGTCTTTTAGCTGCCCTATTATTTCGTCTGCAAAGTTCCAGGCAAGTATCACAACATAGTCTGGCATATCCTCTAGAATCTTCTCCGGGGGCACAACAGGTATACGTGTGCCAGGCGTATAAAGCCCCTGCTTATGCGCACTTTTGTCAGCTATGTATTCGATGACGTCGCTGCCAATGCCACAGTAGTTCAGCATTGTGTTCGCCTTTGCTGCCGCACCGTAGCCAGCTATACGCTTTCTATTGCGCTTTAGATCATACAGAAGCTTTGTGATCTTTGATTTATGCACTGCCACTGATTTACTAAATTCATCGTATTTAGCTCTGGAGAGGAAGCCATTGCGGCTCTCGTACTTCAGCAAATCATTTACACGATCTTGCTCATTTTTCTTGCTTATATAGAACCTTATTGAACCGCCATGTATGTCAGGAAAGCGCTTGACATCAAAGACATGGAGGCCATATTTTTCCATCAGACGCATTACTGGATGAAGTGAGATGTATGACACATGCTCATGATATACCGTGTCGTACTCCAGATTTTCTATCAGGTCTATGAGGTACTGAACCTGTATAATGGCGATGCCATCATCTTTTAACAATAAGCTTATTCCTTTTGTAAAATCATGTAAGTCATGCACATGGCCAATGACATTGTTCGCAAGTATGACATCTGCCTTGTCATACGACCTTAATATCTGCTCTGCAATCTTGGAACTCCAATATTCATTCAACGTCTCTATACCATGCCCAGTGGCGAATCTTGCAATATTTTCTGCTGGCTCTATACCAAGGACACGCATATTCATGCGCTGGAAATGTCTCAACAGTATGCCGTCATTACTGGCTATCTCTACAACAAAGGCACCCTTGGATAAAAATCTTTCTACTACCTCTTTGGCCATTTCAGAAAAATGTTCCTGGAGCACGTCAGACGTTGATGAGAAGTATATGTAGTTTCTAAACATCTTATCCTGCGGCACAAGATAGTCTAACTGCACCAGACCGCACACCTCGCATAAGCACATATCAAGCGGGAACGTTTCTTCATCGCCATTTACGTGATCTTTATTGAGAAAGCTGTTTGCAAGGGGCATCTCGCCAAGAGAAAGAAACTTGTACAAGTCACTGCCGCAGATTCTACATTCCGATATACGCATGAAACAAATTCTACGCGCAAAAGAATTAGAATCTAATTACATACGACGATTGTTCTAATCAATACTGCCAATGTTCAAATTTATAAGAATTTGGACGAATGAAAACATATGAAGGCCCTCGTTTTTGGCGGCAGTAGCGTTATAGGTTCCAGACTGACAAAGGCATTGGGCGCAAGCTACACGTATTTTAATAATAAAATCAACGTGAGTGGCGACAGCTTCAAGACCGATATAAGAGACAGGACAGCTACCATAAACTTGATAAAAAAACTCAACCCAGATCTAGTTGTACACGCGGCAGCCGCACCAAACATGGATGTATGTGAAACAGACAAGAAGCTTGCTTACGACATACATATCAATGGAACAAAAAATATAATTGAAGGATGCAAGATAGTTGACGCAAAACTAGTCTTCCTATCGACATCCGCAGTTTTTGATGGGAAAAAAGACATATACAAAGAGGAAGACGAGACGTGCGCAATAAGCTATTACGGCATTACGAAGGCAGATGCAGAGAAGCTAGTGGCCAATGCTGGATTGAACTTTCTTATAACGCGAATGGACCATCCATACGGCTGGGTATATTTCGACGGCCAGAAAAAGAATACAGCCGTAAGGGTGCTCGAAAATCTTGATAAGGGCTTGGTAGTAGAAGAGATAACAGACTGGTACAACAACCCGACTTTTATCGATAACCTGACAGATGTAATAAAGAAGCTTATAGAAAAGAATTCTAATGGTATATTCCATGTCGCAGGGCCTGATTTTCTCAACCGCTACGAATTTGCATCGAAAATAGCAGAAATATTTGGTAAAGACAAAAATCTAATAAAGAAAAAAACTTCTGGTAAGCTAAATCTACCAGCCAAAAGGACCAACTGTAACCTAGACAGCAAAAAGGCTGAGAAAAAGTCAAGATTAGAATTGTTAGGCATAGAAGATGGTTTGAAAGAGATGAAAAAGCAAAGAGAGGCAGAGATGTAAGTTCATTAAAATAAAAAAGAAACAAGATTACCTTCTTGTGCTCCTCTCCTTCCATTCTATAGGATTTTCTTCGCCGGCCTTTCCATCATGCACATGTTTCATGTATGAAATGCATGTTGTTAGTATGTGGTCAAGTGCCAGATGCAAATCTTCAACAATACCATAGCTGTTTGATTTTATTACAATATGATGGTCTACTAGGTCTTTTGCATTGCCTCCTGTATTAAATCCGAGTAAGCCGATAGTTTTTGCTCCAGCGCTTTTTGCATACAACAATGCTTTTATGACATTTGGCGTGTTCCCGCTACCAGAAATGCCGATAACTACATCACCTTTCTGAACGTAATTTTTAAGCTGCTGCACAAAAATATCATCATACGATAAGTCATTCGCAAAAGCCGTCATCATCGGGATGTTATCTGTAAGGGATATTACTTGGAAACGCTTTTCCGAGGCATCATAAACATTGCGTAATGTTCCCTTACCAAGGTCGCATGCCATATGCGATGCCGTTGCCGCAGAGCCGCCATTTCCTAGAATGAATACACGTCTATCGTTCTTGTATGCGTCTATGAGCATTTCAGCTATCTTTTGTACGTCATCCAGATCTATACTGTCGATTGCCCCCTTTAACTCTTCTAAATATTTACCAGCTATATTCCTGATATCTTCTTCCATAGCATAACCAACTATTAGTTTTATAGCAATACAAAGAATTAAAGATGTATTCTTTCTTTGTTTGCTTCACTATAATCCAATGCTTAAATTCTATCCTATATAGACTATCTTACTCCCCTCGTTCTCAAATCTGAATGAAAGTTCAGTGAGTTTTCTGAGGGCATCCCTTACACGCTGCTGATTTTCTTTTTTGACGTATAGGAGCAAAAAACCACCACCACCGGCACCAAGTATCTTTCCGCCCAGAGCACCGGCCTTTCGAGCGGCATCGTAATACGAATCTATAGTGTCATTGGATATCTTTCCTGTAAGTTGTTTTTTAGAAACCCATGCTTCATGAAGAATATGCCCGAAGTCATCGAGATCACCGCCTCCATGAAGTATAGTCATCACACTTTTTGTCATGCCGCGCATGATTTTTAGCGTCTCCATTTTTATCTCTGTGTTCTTTACCTGATCGCTGAGAACAGAGCTGGCATCCCTTGTGATCCCTGTGAAGAACATCATAAGATTGTTGGACAACGCCTCTTTTACCTCCCTGTTGCATACTATAGGGTCTACTTTTACGCTATCATCAGGCATGAATTGTATATAATTCAGGCCCCCATAGGCTGCAGCATAATGGTCTTGCTTACCAATAGGCCTTTTCAGAATATCTACTTCTATATGATGCGCTTCGCGCGCAAGCTGCTCGTTTGTAACGTATTCGCCACGCAGAGCATGTAAGGCATGAAG
>CAZZNM010000005.1:0-13580 GCA_964655805.1 uncultured archaeon | reverse complement strand
CACATATAGTTACCAAGGAAATTATATACTCTTTATTTCCTTGGATAACTATAAACGGAAAATGGGGCGACCCAAACTTTCTTATACTTATTGCCTTCATTATATAGCTTGAGCATGGCGCCTGTGAGCATTTCTTGATTTAGCTATTAGACTTAGCTTTCGGTATGCCTTTTGCTCTATTGACCATAATATGGTCTAGACTTTTTACCACGGCAGCAAGCTACCAAAGGTAGCTTATTGTGACGTAAAAAGGGTAGTGTTATGCAAGAAAATAATCATTTCCGCATCCTTCTCAATGCATTCAAGAAGCAGGTCGGCTTTGTCGACCACCAGATTACTTCATTCAACGAGTTCATCGACTCTCGCTTGCAGAAGATAATTGATGAGATAGGCGAGATCGAACTTGAAACGCCTGAGCTCGCAGAGTTTCGCATAAAGCTTGGCAAGGTGCGGATACCGAAGCCCGGCATAAAGGAAGCAGACGGCGCATGGCGCAAGATAACGCCGCTCGAAGCGCGCATACGCGATCTGACTTACTCTTCGCCTATCTATGTCGAGATGGTGCCTGTCATAAACGGCGTTGAGCAGGAGGCGCAGGAAGTGAGATTGGGCGAATTGCCAGTGATGGTCAAGTCCAAGCTGTGCATGCTTGACGGCATGAGCGAGGAAGAGCTTGTTGAAAACGGGGAGGATCCTAATGACCCGGGCGGCTATTTTATAATAAACGGCACAGAGCGCGTCATTGTCATGGTAGAGGAAGTGCTCTACAACCGGCCGGTAATAGAAACTAAGGGCGAGGGCCAGACAGCGCGCATCAACAGCGAGGCATCCGGCTTTGTGCAGAGGCACCTCATTGAGCGCAAGGGCGGCATAATAACCATTTCGTTTGCGAACCTGAAGAAAATGCCTATTGTAGTGCTAATGAGGGCACTAGGCCTGGAAACAGACCGCGAGATTATCGAAGCGATAAGCACGAAGCCGCAGGAGCTTGAGGAGATATACTTCAACCTCTATGAATTCGACATAAAGGCAGCCGAGGACGCAAAGGAGCACATAGGCAATAACTTGCGCATTCCGCAGAAGGAGTACCGCGATAAGCGGGTAAATGATATTCTTGACAAATACCTTTTGCCGCACCTTGGACAAGATAAAAAAGTAAGAAGAGAAAAGGCACTTTATCTTGCGAAGGTCGTTAGAAAATTAATCCGGCTCGGCTTGGAGCACATTGAGGAGCAGGACATCGACCACTATGGGAACAAGCGGCTTCGGCAGGTAAGCGATTTCATGGAAATATTATTCAGGTCTATTCTGCTTGGAAAGTACGGCCTTGTCTCGCGCATTGTATATTCATATCAAAAGCTTGTGAAACGAGGAAAGATGCCAGCTATCAAGAGCATTGTCGAGAGCGATTACCTTACAAAGAGAATAATTTCACACATGGCAACTGGCCAGTGGGTCGGCGGCCGCACAGGCGTGTGCCAGCGGCTTGAACGCACGAATTTCGTGCGCACTGTTGCCCATTTGAGAAACATTATCTCGCCGCTGAGCAGCGCGCAAGAGCACTTTGAGGCGCGCGCCCTGCACGCAACACACTGGGGGCGGCTTTGTTGTGAGGAAACGCCTGAAGGCGTCAATATTGGGCTGAGAAAATATCTTGCCGTGTTTGCTGTCATATCGAAAGCTGCAAGCGAAAAGGACAGGTCATTCGTAATGGATATGATAAAGAAAGAATCTGGCGAAAATGCAATATTCATGGACGGCCGCGTTGTTGGCACGACAGAAAGACCAGAGCTGCTCGTATCGCGCATCCGCGAGAAGCGAAGGAACGGCCTGCTTGCCAGCCACATAAGCGTTGTGTGGGTACCAGAATTCGAAGAGGTTCATGTGAACACTGATTCAGGCAGGTTGCAAAGGCCGCTTATCATTGTCGAGAACGGCAAGCCACGACTTACTGAGAAACATATTGACATGATGGAGAAAGGCGAATTAAACTGGAGCGATATGTTCAAGCAGGGCATCATTGAATACCTCGACGCAGAAGAAGAGAATGCCGTGCTTGTCGCGCTGGACAGGCAGCTCACAAAAGAGCATACGCACATGGAGATAGACAAAGGCGTAATTCTTGGCTTATCGGCCTCACTAGTTCCGTTCGCTGCGCGGAACAGGGGAGACCGCGTAAATTTCGGCGCAAAGATGTCTGGCCAGTCGCTGGGCATATATTCAACAAATTTCGACGTGCGTGCAGACACAAAGTCAGATGTTCTGATATATCCGCAGTCGCCTCTGATAAACACTGTGATAGGCAGGGAGATCGGCACAGATAATCACCCGCAAGGCCAGAACGTAGTGATAGCAGTAATGAGCTACAAGGGCTACAACATGGAGGACGGCGTTGTCATGAACAAGGCCTCTGTCGAGCGCGGGCTCGGGCGCTCAATATTCTTCCGCAGCTACGCGACAGAAGAGAAGAAATACTGGGGCATTGAAAAGGACGAGATAAAAATACCGGACAAAAGCATTGGCGGCTACCGGACAGAGGAGGCGTATGCCCACCTAGCAAAAGACGGCATAATAAACCGTGAGATTGATGTTACATCCGGTGACGTGCTTGTCGGCAAGGTTTCGCCGTTGCGTTTCTTCGGTCCAGTCGAAAGCTTTATGACCGAGACAGAAAACCGCCGCGAGACCAGCGAGACAATAAGGCACGGAGAAGAGGGCGTCATCAACAATGTAATGCTTACGGAAACTTCGAACGGCAACAGGCTTGTAAAGATAACTGTGCGCAGCGGGCGAGTGCCAGAGCTGGGCGACAAATTTGCCTCACGGCACGGGCAGAAAGGGGTAGTGGCACTAATCGTGCCAGAAGAAAACATGCCCTTTACCGGAGCAGGCATAACGCCGGATATAATATTGAATCCGCACGCAATACCATCCAGGATGACCATTGGCCAGATGCTCGAGATCATTGCTGCAAAAACCAGCGCGATGTCTGGCCAGCAAGTTGACGGCTCTGTGTTTAACGAGGTTGATGAACGCGAGCTGCGCGATACATTGGTGAGCATGGGCTTCCGCGACGATGGCAAAGAAATGATGTACGACGGCATCACTGGCCAGCGTTTCGAGGCACAGATACTTGTAGGCCCTTGCTACTACCAGAAGCTGCATCATATGGTCGCCAACAAGATACAGGCACGGGCACGAGGCCCGGTTACTTTGCTTACAAAGCAGCCAACTGCAGGCCGCGTCAAACAGGGCGGTCTGCGTCTCGGCGAGATGGAGAAAGACTGTTTAATTGCGCACGGAGCTTCGCTCTTACTGAAGGAACGATTCAGCAGCGACCGCTACAAGGTGCCTATATGCGACCGTTGCGGGCTTGTAGCCATAGAAGATAGGGCCAAGGGCAGGCGATACTGCCCTATCGATAAGAAGAGCAAAATTATTGATGTCGAGATGAGCTATGCATTCAAGCTCATGCTTGACGAGCTAAAGTGTCTGGGCATCTATGCCAAGATAAACGTAAAGGACAACGGCAAGATAAGCAGTATTGAATTCAAGTTCCTTTCGCCAAAGCTCATCAAGGAAATGGCTGCCATCAAGATAGAACAGGCAGAACTTTACGACCCTGACGGCTATCCGGTTGACAGAGGGCTTACAGACCTGCATCTTGGCGTTGTTGATCCCGGGCTCCGTTGCAGGACGTGCGGCGGCACTATCGGCCAGTGCCTCGGCCACTTTGGTTATTTGGAGCTGACAAAGCCGGTTGTTCATCCGCTGTACGGCAAGAAGATTTACATGCTGCTTCGCGCGACCTGTAGGAAGTGCTCGCGCGTGCTTGGCAACGTAGAAGAGCTGAAGAAGCACGGCAACCCGCTTGTGGAGCTGTACAAGAAGAAAACCAAGACATGCCCTTACTGCAGCGAGAAGCAGAAAGAAATAGTTTACCAGAAGCCAACGTCCTATCGCGAGGGCAACGAAGAGCTGACAAGCGAAGAAGTACGGCAACGCTTGGAGCGCATGTCTGATGAGGATGTGGCGTTGTTCAAAATAAAAGGCGGCCGTCCTGAATGGTTTGTGCTCACAATATTGCCTGTACCGCCTGTTACTGTAAGGCCATCTATTACACTGGAAACCGGCGAGCGGAGCGAGGATGACCTCACGCACAAGCTGGTTGATATTGTGCGCATCAATGAGCGGTTGCGAAAGAATCTTGAGCTCGGCGCGCCTGATTTTATAATTGCAGATATCTGGGAACTTTTACAATACCATGTGTCCACTTTTATGAGCAATGAAATCTCCACTTTGCCGCCGGCGCGACACAGGAGCGGCCGCGCACTGAAGACACTCATACAAAGGCTTAGCAAGAAAGAAGGCCGCTTCAGGGGCAATCTTTCTGGCAAGCGCGTTAATTTCTCTGCACGAACAGTGATATCTCCTGACCCGATGATAAGCATAAGCGAAATAGGCGTGCCGCTTGAAATAGCACAGGAGCTTACAGTGCCGGTGAAAGTCAACAAGAACAATCTGACGGAATTGAAAAAAATAATTCTCAACGGGCCGAATACATACCCTGGCGCAAACTATGTCGAGCGCCCAGATGGCGTGAAGAAAAAGGTAATCGACGAGAACAAGAAAGATATCGCTGAGGAGGTGGATGTTGGCTACATAGTTGAAAGGCATCTGATGGACGGCGACATAACTGTTGTCAACAGACAGCCATCGCTTCACAGGATGAGCATGCTCGCGCATCGCGCAAGGATAATGCCTTATCGAACGCTTCGCTTGAACCTGGCTGTAACAATTCCTTACAACGCAGACTTTGACGGCGATGAAATGAACCTGCATGTGCCGCAAACAGAAGAGGCGCAGGCAGAGGCAGAACTGCTGATGAGCGTAGAGAATCACATACGTTCGCCCCGCTATGGTTTGCCTGTGATTGCCTGCAAGCATGATCATATAACCGGCTGCTACTTCCTTACAAGAGACGGGCCAAGCTTTTCCAGGAGGGAGGCGGCGGAATTGCTGAATGTAATAGGCATTGACGTTCAGCCGAAAGACGAGTACACAGGCAAGGAGATATTCAGCTATCTGCTGCCAAAGGACTTGAGCATACAGTTCAGGTCAGCGTTCGGCGGAGACGTGATAATCAAAAACGGCCAGCTGAAGAGCGGCGTCATCGATGACAACGCATTAGGCGAGAAGAAAGGCGTGCTGATAGATGTAATAGAGAGAAAATACGGCAGTGCTGCTGTTAAAAAATTCATTGACAGTGTTTCCCGGCTCAGCTTAGAACTGATATCCAAGAAGGGCTTTAGCATATCGATAAGCGACATAGACATAGACGAACGCGCGCAGAAAAAGATAGAGTCAATCTATGACGAATACGAGTCGACCGTGAACAGGTTGGTAAAAGAATACAGGGCTGGAAGGGGCGAGAAGCTGGGCGGTCTTACGCCTGAAATGGTCTTGGAAAACAAGATACTGCAGCTTGGCGGAGAAGTCAGCAACGAAGCGAGCAAGATAATCAGGAAGGAATTGCCGTTGAATTCTGCAGTTATAATGGCAAAAACAGGCGCGCGCGGCAGCTTTGTCAATCTTACGCAGATGTGCGCCTTCGTGGGACAAGAGTCATTGGAAGGCGAGCGCATCCATCGCGGCTACACAGAACGTACATTGCCACACTTCGCGCGCGGGGATTTGGGCCTGAAAGCCTGCGGTTTTGTTAGCTCTGGCTACAAGAAGGCGCTTGATCCTATAGAATTTTTCTTTGATGCGATGAACTCGCGGGAAAATTTGATGGACAAATCCTTGCATACGAGACATTCTGGATATATGGAGCGCCGGCTTGTCAATGCATTGCAAGATCTGCGCGTAGAATACGACGGCACAGTCCGTGATAGCAGGGGTCGTATCGTCCAATTTACTGCAGGCGAGGACGGCATTGATCCTGCAAAGAGCGACGGCGGCGAAGTTAACGTAGAACGTATATTGAGTTGATTAAGAATGAATCAGATTTTGAATGAAATTTCAAAAGGCACTGAAGTGCTAGACGCTCCAGAAGAAGTTCTTGTCGCAGAAGTGGAAAAGATTTTCAGGTGATCAATAATGGCGACAATTCCGAAAAACGTAATGCAGAAATTTGAAGAGTACTGCAAGAAGAACGGCATCGAAGGCAAAGAGCGCGCCGCGAAGTTAGAGCAGCTGCAGCAGTGGCTGGAGAAATATATGTACGAGCCAGGCGAGGCCATAGGCATCATCGCTGCGCAGAGCATATCTGAACCCGCAACGCAGATGTCACTGGACGCAAGGGAGAAGATAATAATCAAGCACAAGGATGCTGTAACAATACAGGAGATAGGTGATTTTACAGATCAGACAATATCAAGACTAGGATCTGTAAGCGAGAACGGGTGGGAAGCGGCAGACCTTTCAAGTATGGAAATTTACGCCCCAAGCATAAGCCAGGACGAGAAAATCGAATGGAAAAAGGTTCTGGCATGCAGCAGGCACGAGTCACCGAAAAATCTGCTGAAAATAAAAACACTGTCTGGTAGAGAAATTGTTGCTACAGATTCACATTCGTTTGTAGTCAGGAAGAATAACAAAATAGTTGCTGTCTCTGGAAAGAGCCTGAGCAAGGGCGAGAGAATTCCGTCCATCAAGCTACTTCCAGAACACTGCGTCGATTCCATAGACTTAAAATCTATCGCAGAAGCCGAATTTTCTAGGGCAAGGAGGCCGCTACCAGAGAACTTGCCCTTGAATGAAGTCACTGGCTGGTTGTTTGGTGCATACCTTTCTGAAGGCAATTGCGTGACTAACTATGTTTCTATATCAAACACGGATGAGAATTTCCTGGATAATACAAGGCAATTTGCGTCAGAATTCAATCTGACATACAATGAATATGACAACACAAGAGGGTTTGCAAGGGGTCATGACATTCATATAAACTCGACGCTTCTTTCTGCGGTGCTCGCAAAGACCTGTGGTAAGGGCAGCAGAAACAAGAAGATGCCTGTGTTCGCATACAGTGCCAATGAGAAATTTGTGAAAGGACTTTTGCAGGCTTATTTTGACGGAGATGGCAATGTTTCTACCCAAAGAGCCGTTATCAGGGCATCATCAAACTCAAAGGAACTAATAGATGGAGTTGCGCTGCTGCTCTCAAGATTCGGCATATTTTCCTATAAAGGCAAAGGGAAGCAATATACACTGGCTATACCGGTAAAACATGCCAAGATATTCAGGGAGAAAATAGGCTTTGCTTCTATAAAGAAAAGAAATAAGCTGGATGAATTATGCAGCGCAAAGCCCACAATGCAGGATTTCATTGAGCTTACATCTGGTTTTGATGATCTGTTTATCAAAGCATCAAAAAAGCTTGGATATCCGACGCGTTATGTTAACAGCTTCACCAGAAGGCAAAAAATTGGCAGGGAAGCCTTGCTGAAATACATTGTACTGTTTGAGAATTTGGCAAAAGAGAAAGGCGTTGACATAACAGAAGAGCTGAAGATAATGAAGACTATGCATGCTTCTGATGTCGTATGGGATGAAATAGCAGAATTGGAATATGTCAGGTCTAGCTCAAATTATGTCTACGATCTCACAGTCGAAGGCACAGAAACGTTCACAACCTTCGAGGGCATAGTCACACACAACACAATGAGATCTTACACGCTCGCTTCGCAATCAGACAGATTAAGCAAAGTAACTCAAGGTCTGCCGAGATTAATCGAGATATTTGATGCAAGAAAAACGTTTGAAAAGAATATGATTATCTACCTCAGGGAACAGTACAATACAAAAGAAAAAGCCAAAGAGATCGCTTCGCGCATAAAGGCCATGCATGTTTCTGATGTTATAAAATACCACTCCATTGACCTCATCGAGATGCGGATAGAACTGGACCTCGAGAGCGAGAATTACAGGGAGAGCATAAAGAAGATAGTTGACAAATACCTCAAGGGCTGCGAAATATCCTTCCGCGGCACAAAGGTCTATGTCAAGCCGAAGAAAGACGATTTGAAGAACCTCAGGAAGATACGAAACAAGCTGCTCAAGTTCCACATCGCCGGTGTCAAGGGCATTGATGACGTTGTCATCGTCAAGGAAGGCGATTTCTGGGTGATCCAGACGACAGGCACCAATCTGAAAAAGATACTGCTCATGAACGAGGTTGACCTGTTTAGGACAAGAACAAATGACGTTCACCAGGTCTATGAGATATTGGGCATAGAAGCTGCACGCAACGTCGTGCTCAATGAGTCGCGGGAAACATTGGACGAGCAGGGGCTTGACGTAGATTTAAGGCACTTAATGCTGCTTGCAGACACGGTCACGTTCGACGGCGAAGTGAAAGCAATCGGTCGCTACGGTGTTTCTGGCAAGAAGAGCAGTGTGCTGGCGAAAGCAAACTTCGAGGAAACAAAAAGACATTTAATCAACGCATCGTTCTACGGCGAGACCGACACATTGGAAGGCGTTATTGAGAACATAATGATCGGCCACATAGCGCCGATTGGCACAGGCATGATCGAGCTGGCGATTGACACAGAAAAGATGAAGGCCATGAGGAAGAAGTAGCTTCTTTTCAGGACGTTACCTGAAAATGAAGGTCATGCGTAAAAAATGATGTGCATCGCTTTAGGCCATCCAACGAAGGCCATGCGCAAGAAATGAACCTACTTTTTTCCACGCCACCATCCGGTCTGGCGTTATCTTTAAATACATGTTCGTACTTATAGTTATTACAGAATTATATGACGTGGTGAGATGAGACGCAAGCTTGCCGAAGATGAAAAGGCGTCCATCCTGAAAAGACCCATATATCTCGACAGGCACAGCTATCAGGCAGAATTCGCTCGTCTCAATTATGGATATTTGGAAGACTTATTGAAGGAAGGCGTCATCTATCAGGAAGGCAAAACAAAACACGTGTGCATCGTTACAAGAAAGTATAGTATGATAACAGTAATATTTGATTTATACCCGGAGTTCAATAAAATCAGGACTGTAACTCAAAGAAGTAGGTGATATGATGAAATGCAGATGCGGCGCTGAACTGAAAGAGAAAAGAGAAAAAATCTTGGGAGAGCTTACAAGGGTTACTTACTGCAATAAATGCGGACTTGAGATGATTAACCTGAAGGAAGCTTCCAGAATACAGAGGAAGCTTCTGCCGGAAATACACGAAACACGGAAGGTGATAAGGTCCGGAAACTCTGCCGCCATCACAGTTCCCACAAAGCTGACGAACGTGTTCCGGATCGGATCTAAGGTGGAGATGGAATTTGATCCTAAACTAATGGAACTGAAAATTAAAGCAGCCAAATAAATGCAGCCCCTGTTGTCAAGGCTTAATCCCCGCGCACCTGCGTACGCCTGCATTCCTTACAAATTAGCGATCTTTGGCCAAAAACTTTGAATTCCTGCAGCTCGCTTACCGGGAATTCGCGTCCGCACGAGTCACATTGCATATAATGCGGTTCTGGGCAACCTATTTAAAATTAATCTTCATTATAGCGATATGGACATTGTTTCTACGCTCCCAGCGAAACAAGGCGTCATCGGTGCGCGCGAGATAGTGAAAAGTATAAATAGCGGGAAAGTGAAAAGTGTTATTGTTGCCAGCAACTGCCCGCAAGAGCTGGTTGCAAGGCTTCCTGCAGGCGCTGATGTGAAAAAATTTGACGGTGACCAGCACCAGCTCGGAATAAAACTGGGCAAGCCATTCTCCGTCTCAATGGTCGGATATGAATAAATAATGAGGAAATAAAATGCTTCAATATACGTCTCGCATGGGAAGAGAAATTGCAAATTCTATAAACAGAGATCATGTTTTGGTTGCGTCTACTAGCACAACTATCGGCGGAGCCTATTTAGCTCTAGACGTAGGTAATCCTTGGAATGTAGTTGGTATTTTTATTGCTGTGGCAGGTGCAGCTGTAACTGGATTTCCTATTTCATTGCCAATCCTAAATACAACATTGAGGAATTCTGATAGGTGAAATATGAAAGTCAAATTGGACACGCAGCTTATACAGACAATAAACTATTTCCAGAACATAACAGGAAGCTCGGTGATTGACTGCATAGCTGAAAGCGATGAATTATACTTTGTCGTTGCAAAAGGGCATTACGGGCTTTCTGTCGGCCGCGGCGGCGCCAAGGTACGCAATGCAGAAAAGGCATTAAAGAAAAATATACGCATTTTCGAGTATGCGGAAAGCGTTGAGGAATTCATAAAGAATGTAATTCCAGAAGCGCAGGAAATAACGATAAAGGACGATAGCATAGAGGTCCGCGTCAAGCAGCAGGACCGCGCAAAGGTCATCGGCAAAGCCGGCAAGAACATAAAAATAATCAACCGTTTTCTAGAGCGACTTTATGGCAAGAACAATCTGAAAGTGAAATAAATTAGTAAATGCTTCTTGGCAGAAGAGCCATGTATTTCCCGGCGCGCTCAGGCGAGCCGCCGTGAGCGAGGAAATCCTCATGAGCCTTTTCAAGATGCTCCGGCTTGCCGGTTTTTGAATATCTATGGAGGCCCTTCAGCATACGGTGCTCCTCAACGAACTGGCGAGGGCGCATATCGTAAAGTTCATCATACAATTGTCCAACATTATCGGCTCCCTTTGAAGAAAGTCTTTGCCGCGTTTTTTCTATATGTTTTATTCGGTCTTTGCCGTCCATCAACTTTATTAATCCCGCATATTCACCAGCCATTGCTAAGTAAAACGGAAAAGCAACAACATTTATACCGTTTCTAGCAGACTTATTGAGACGCGGAATGTTTGGGTCCTTTCCCTCTTCATGTATTGACAAAAATTCATCGAACGTAAATTCGGGTTCTGTGAGTTTGTGCGAAACCACGTGTGTCAATTCATGCGTCACACTTGTGCGTGCAATAAGCAATAGAGATAAAGAACCTGCTAGCCCCAAGGCAGTGGCTACAGCACTATCATATTCAGCCCCACGACTTGCTATTATATACATGCCCATACTAGCTGCATAAGAGAAGGGTATAAGAGGGAGGCTAGTGTAAGGTATTCTTGCTCTTCTCTCTTTAATATTATAATTTGGAAGATAACTGAATATAGGTCTTTCCACTCTCACATCCGACAAATCAACGTCATACTTTGCTCCCAGATACCGCTTCGTCGCTTCGACATGTTCTTCAAAGGACATACAAGTTCCTTAT
Organism: uncultured archaeon; assembly: GCA_964655805.1. GTDB lineage: Archaea > Aenigmatarchaeota > Aenigmatarchaeia > GW2011-AR5 > GW2011-AR5 > CAZZNM01. The sequence continues at coordinate 2,377 of CAZZNM010000005.1, read as the reverse complement.
CTAAAGCATTTATATAATTTTGTTATCAAGTTGGGGTAGTATGGCAGGCGAATTCGGTGCTAGAAAACTTAAGCGCGACAGGGCGCGCTTTAGATGGCGAAAGCCTACGTACAGGAACCGGGTTCTCGGCTTGCGCAAGAAGCATGACCCGCTAGAGGGCGCGCCTATGGCAGAAGGAATTGTCTTGGAAAAGCGCGTTGTTGAGCAAAAACAGCCATCGTCTGGGCTTATCAAATGTGTAAGAGTTCGTTTAATCAAGAACGGAAAACAAATCACTGCATTCGTGCCACGCACAGGCGCGATAAACAGTATTTCTGAGCACGACCAGGTACTGATTGCCGGTTCTGGCGGCTCGCAGGGTGGGCCAATCGGAAGCATTCCAGGCGTAAAGTGGAATGTCATAAAAGTGAACGGCGTTTCGCTCGAGCAGGTAAGGATTGGCAAGAAACAGAAACCGGTGAGATGATGGCAGATGAAGAAATAAAACCAGAGGCGAAAAGCGAAGTAAAACCTGCTGAGCAGAAGCGCGCACCGCGGTCACGCAGGACAGGTGGTGCAGGTCCACGATCGCCTGGCAGAAAATTCCAGCCACGCGAAAGGCGCGAATTTGTGCCGCGCAAAGCACGAGCAGCGCCGCCAAAGAAAGAAAAGAAATTACCGCCGCTCAAGCTTTTCGGCCGCTGGGACTCGAATATAGAATTGCAAGAGCTTGGACTGAAGAATTATATTAATCTAGAGCCGCGATATTTGCCGCGCAGCGCCGGCGTGCACAGAAACACGTTTCACAAGTCAAGGATGCACATTGTCGAGCGGCTTGCATTGCATTTACTTGTTCCTGGCCATCAGGGCAAAAAGCACCGGCTGACATCAGGCAAGCTGGCTGGAAATTTTCATAATGTGCTCCAGATTCTTGAGCGGGCGTTGGAGCTAATAGAAAAAAAAGAAAACAAGAACCCTGTTGAAGTTCTGGTGCGAGCGATAGAGAACAGCGCACTCCGCGAAGAGATAATTTCTTACCAGCTTGGCAGCATCATGGCACGAGAAGGTGTAGTGACAGCGCCGCAGCGCCGCGTTGACAAGACTTTGCGCGCAATAGCACAGGGCTCTTATCGCGCATCGTTCAACAAGAAGACAAGCATTGAGCAGGCACTGGCAAACGAGCTCCTTGCCGCGGCACGCGGCAGCAACGAAAGCTTTGCTGTGCGCGAAAAAGAGCGCGTAGAACGCGAGGCACAAAGCTCAAGGTAATGATTATGCCTATGGACACAAAACCTGTCTTGGACGTTTTGCGAGAACTTTTGGTAGTATTTCATAATTATGAAATAAGCGCGGGAAATGTTAGGAGGGAAAATAGAGATCTCATAATGGATTTATACAGGAACAATAAACCTAGTGGTAATCTAGTAATAGATACACTGCTAGACGAAGACATGGCAATTCCGCTGGGCCTAGACTTTGCTTATCGGACAGAAGCGCAGCCACAGTTTTCTATTTCCAGCACCGGAATGCCTTTTAGTATGTTAAATCGTCATTATTCACACCCCAGTGCACTTAGGGTCGAATATGACAAGGCGCACTGGCCAGATCTGAGCCAGTTCACAGACCCTAGAATTCCGCCAAAGTACGTTTCAACCGAGTTGTTTCCAAGAGGCAAGACTCTAGAGATTCGCCATTCGTTTGATCCGCTTGTCCCTAAGGATCACGTATGTATCGCAGTGGATCCACAGTACGCCTCATTTTTTCCCGATGCTAAGTACCAGCCTGAGCAAGGGCATTATTGCATTCACGGTCCTGAGCTTGTTCCAATTATACCAGCTGGCTCTGAACGATTCGATGAAATAATTTTGAGCATTGGTTTTCCACCTAGACTCGAGGACGAACCTACATCATTTGGTCGACCTACACCATTTGGTCGTTATGTATCTTACATTGAAGGCCTGCCATTGCCGGATAATAAATGGATTGTCACATATGACAGTCTTTTTGGCATGAGATTCATAAAAAATGACGAGGGAAGAATAGAGGCTTCAATCTGTGCATATGTGCCTGAAATAGCATATCCTGAGATATATAAATCAATGGTTGAGGATGCCATCAGGGCAGTTAACACCCTAACTGCACAAGCTGCGTGATGTTATGGAAAATAAATTCTTGACACTTATTTTGTTTATATAAAAAGTCAGAAAATGTTTTTCTTTAATTATTTATACAACAACTACAATTATAAAAATAGAAAGGTGATTTGAAAAAATGTCAAAGGACAAGACAGAAGCAATCCACGAATTGATGTACAAGCCGCAGAAGATAAGGAACATAGGCATAGCTGCGCATATTGATCACGGGAAGACCACGTTGACAGACAACCTGCTCGCAGGTG
>CAZZNM010000004.1:6426-15430 GCA_964655805.1 uncultured archaeon | reverse complement strand
TGAAGCTTAAAAACTATACTGGTTAATTTTTACCGTATGCCCAAAGTAAGTGATATATCCGGCTTTCATAAGCTGCCGATCAAAAAGCGATTAAAGGTTGTCAAGGAATTTGCTGGCTTGTCGAGAAAGGATGTGGCTGTTTTAAAGCACAATTCGGCGTTGGGACTGAAGCTCGCTGACATGATGAGTGAGAATGTCATCGGCACGACGCAGTTTCCTCTTAGCGTTGCTACGTACTTCCGCATAAACAACAGGGATTATATGGTGCCTATGGCGCTGGAAGAGCCGTCTGTGGTCGCTGCTGCAAGCCACGCTGCAAAGCTTACAAGACCAGACGGCTTTCATGCGCGCAGCGACAAGCCTATAATGATAGGCCAGATACAGTTCGTGAATGTAAAGAACATCCGCGCTGCAAGACGCAAGATACTGAAAAATAAAAAACAGTTGCTTGCCGTGGCAAATGCGCAGGACTCGCTCATTGTAAAGCTTGGCGGCGGTGCGCGTGATATTGAAGTCCGTTTTGTCGGAAAAATGCTTATTATTCACCTGATCGTCAATGTAAAAGACGCCATGGGCGCAAATCTCGTCAACACAATGGCTGAGGCTGTTACGCCTTACATCAAGGAGCTTGTAGGCGGCGCGGCGCGGCTGCGCATAATCTCAAATCTGGCAACAATGCGATTGGTGCGTGCTAAGGCCGTATGGGCAAAAAGTGTTTTGGGTGAAGAGGCAATAAACAGCATAATAGACGCGTATGAATTTGCACGGCTTGACCCGTACAGGTGCGCGACGCACAATAAAGGCGTTATGAATGGCGTTGATGCGGTGGCTATTGCGACTGGCAATGACTTTCGTGCCCTTGAAGCAGGGGCGCATGCCTTTGCGGCGCTGGATGGTGGCTACGCTCCGCTGACGCGATACTACAAAAACAAGCGCGGCGACCTTGTCGGTGAGATAGAATTGCCCATTGCTGCCGGCACAGTAGGCGGCATTACACACAGCCATCCTGTAGCTCAGGTGGCGCTGAAAATACTTGATGTTAAAAGTGCCCAGGAGCTTGCACAAGTCATGGCATGTGTAGGTCTTGCCAACAATTTTGCTGCATTGCGTGCCATGGTTGTTGAAGGTATCCAGAAGGGGCATATGAAACTGCATGCAAGACACATTGCCATGGCTGCCGGTGCGCACGGCCGGCTTATAAAGAAGTTATCGCGAATCATGGTTAAAGAGCGCAGAATAACCTCATCGCGCGCAAAGGAGCTTCTGGAAAAATTCAGGCGTAAAAGGCAAAATCAAAATAATTCAAATAAATAGCAAGAAAAACTAATTTTTCCTCATCCCCTAGTGCTTGACCGCTGTGGCGAGTTTCTTGAACTTCTTGCCCCTGTTTATGATATTCTCTTCGAACACGCCTGCACCGAAGAATTTTGTGGCCAGTTCTTTAACTTTTTCTGTGTCAAAGCGTTTACAGGAATAAACGTCCATTGTAAGAAATCTTCTGTTCGTAAACGTGTGGATGCTTATGTGGCTTTCATTTACCATAACAAAGCCGGAAACGCCCCCGCCATCTTTTTCTGTGACAGGTGGTGCGTACATAACTACTGGCTCGAGCATTTTCCTCATGCCTATGGAAAAAACAAGTTCGTTGAGAAATCTAGAAACGGTTTCCAAATCGTTCAATGATTCTTCGTCGCATTTGTAGCAATCTAATGTTTGGTGCAGCCCGAATGTTTCCTCATCCATCTCTGTATCACAATTATTTTTTGTCGGCTCTGCTTAAATAGTTTTCTATTTTTGTGTTTTGGCGCTGGAAAATCTTTTTGAAACTTTTTGCGCGGTTTTTTATAAAATTTCGCGTTTCAAGCTATGAAAATTTTCCTGTTTGGTATCTACAAAAATGCTTCTAATCCTGCTGCAACAAAAATCAGAATTTCCGCTGTGCATAATAGTAGTAGTGAATCTTTCACAATTGTGCTGAATTCCCTGCTGCCGATGCGTTCGCGGATCATGCCGACCGATAAAATTCCGCCTGCAAGGCCTGCTATGAAATACGCCACAATCTCTGGAATGCCGTGCAGTGCTATAGATCCCAAACCTATAGGTAATGTGTAAAGGTACGCTACGCCTCCTATTTGTGCTGCCAACGGCTTTGTAAGCAACCCTATGTAAACCGCAATTACGGATGCATTCCAAGCAAGTATAAGAACTGCGCCCGCGCCAAACATTGTTGAAAGCAAGAACGTCAGGAGCATGACCCTAGAATTGTTTGCAAAGAAGCGCTCAAAGTTGCCATAACCTGTAGCAGTAGCCGAAAAGCCCTCTATTGTCTTTGTCTGCATTGAAAATACTTCATTGTAGCCGAGGAATACGTGGGTAAAGCTCATTGAGAATATTATACCAAGAAAAAAGGAAGAAAACACGAAAATTATTTTTTTGTGGCGCTGAAACAGCCCTGCTGTAATCTTTTTTTCTGCGGCAAGGTCTTCTATTTTTTCTTCTATCTCAAATAATTTTTGGAAGAACGGCACGAAAATTATCGTGACTAATGCCACTGCCAGTATGGATGACTGCTGCGGGAATAACTGGTGCGCAAAAACGACGGCGACAAAAGAATACAAAAATGCTATGACAAACACGTGCAGGGGCTTGTCTTCTGCGTTCTTTGGATTGAGTATGGATTCGAGGACCATGAATTTAATTATTTTGAATGGGTAATAAAGATTGTTCAGTGACATTTTAGGATTAAATATTTGTCTGACGTAGCTTTACAATGGACATTCAATCAGTTCTGCATACCCCTCTATGGATGGCTGGCACTACTGGTGTTATCGAAGCAGCTTACAAGCTGCCTTTTCTAAGAAAGTTGGCAACAAAATACAGTAGAGTCGCTACATACACCATTGCTGCTGCTTTGACTCTTGGTGTTAGTAAGGAGATGGGCGACTATTTTCTAAATGGGCCCACAATAGATCTCTACCTCTTTGACTTCCAGGTTTTCGGTAGAGCAGATCCACTGGATGTTGCTGTTTACGATTCAATGGGGACTGTTGGCGGTGTCACGGTTGGTGATGTTAGACACAATGATGGGGCTATGCTGAAATACACAATAAGCCGTGCCTCCAATTTTGTGGCGCGTCTCTACGTAAATAATCGCATTTAAGTTTTTCTATCATTAGTCTAATACTCTGTCTGGTAAGTGTTATATGGTCTAGACTCAAACAGAAAGACGTACCGAAGGTACGTCATGCGAGTTGAGGGTAGTTATGAACGATAAAATCGGTATTGTTGGGTACGGCGCTTATGTGCCCAGATGGCGCATAAAGGTAGAGGAAATCGCGCGCATCTGGGGCCAAGACCCCAATAGCATAAGGAAAGGCCTCTTGGTCGAAGAAAAGGCTGTTGCCGATTCTGATGAGGATACGATAACGATAAGCATAGAGGCTGCAAGGAACGCCATGCTGCGCGCGCAGGTTGGACCGCAGCAGATAGGCGCACTTTTTATAGGCAGCGAAAGTCACCCATATGCTGTAAAACCATCTGGAACTGTGGTGGCAGAGGCTTTGGGAATGGGTCCGAATATCAGCATCGTGGATACGCAGTTTGCATGTGTTGCTGGAACAGCTTCTATGTTCATTTGTATGGGGTTGACAAAATCAAAGCTTGTAGAATATGGGATGGCTATAGGAGCAGATACTGCACAGAGCAAACCTGGTGATGCTTTGGAATACACAGCAGCCGCGGGAGGTGCAGCATTTGTAATAGGGCGCGATGGTATACTCGCGGAAATAGAGGGCTGGAATTCGTATGTTACAGACACGCCTGATTTCTGGAGAAGGGCTGGCCAGACTTATCCAGCCCATGCAGGCAGGTTCACTGGAGACCCTGCATATTTTAAGCATGTTACATCAGCTGCGAGAGGTTTAATGGAGAAACTGGGAACAAACCCGGATGACTACGATTATGTAGCATTCCACATGCCTAACGGGAAATTCCCGCTACGAGCTGCGAAAGAGTTGGGTTTTGATGAAAAAAAACTATTGCCAGGCTTGGTTGTCACAAAAATCGGCAACACATATGCTGGTTCTAGTTTGCTCGCACTGTGCGCAATACTGGATATCGCAAAACCTGGCCAGAGAATTTTTGTAACGTCTTACGGCTCTGGTGCTGGTTCTGACAGTTTTTCATTGATGGTTACTGACGCAATAGAGGAAAAACGCAGCCTCGCCCCGCCAGTAAATCATTACATCGAGCGGAAAAGTTACATCGATTATGGTACTTATATAAAGCTAACAAACCTTCTTCGAGCCCGTTAATTTTAAATGCTTAAGTTTATAAGTGTACAAGTATACAAGTGACTGAGTATGAAGACTGTAAAGGTATCTGATAAAACGTGGGAGCGTTTATTTAATCTAAGAATAAAACTTCGCAAAAATTCTATGGACGAAGTAATAAAGGAGCTGTTGGGTAATGCAAAGAAATGATTCAGAAACAAAAGGTTTTCAGTTGCTAGGGCTTCACGACAAAAAAGACAGAAGCTACCAGTCGTGGATATATGCTTCTGGAAAGGATTTGCAGAATATAGTAAAGAATTTATTAAACTCAGAAAAAGTGGAAGAAATAGTAGAAGGCCTAAAGAAAGAGATTGCCAGTTATAGAAATAAGTCTAAAACGCTTATTTATTTGAAAAATTTACTCAGCTCCATTGAAACGGGTGCGCCTGTTACATGGTTTCCTTTGGTGCTTCTGGTTCGGCTTTCAAAAAATACCCATGAGGAAGAAATTACTGCACATATAGACAAGTTAGGGACAGTAAAAGACAATAACAAAATCGTCGAAGTCCGCGCTGTTAAAAAACTTGATAAGAAGTTTGCCAAACTATTGGGGGTTCATGCTGCTGATGGTTCGATTTCCCATTACGACGGGCAGATATGGGTAAAAGATGAAAATTACTATAACCTTGTGTTGGTTAAAACCCTGTTTGAAGATGTTTTTGGGTTATCTCCTAAAATAATTAAATTAAAGAAAGCGGATGCGTATGGTCTCTACGTCAATAATAAAGTGATCATGAGATACTTTACAAAAATTTTTGGCTTTGCTGAAGGTTATAAGGCTGATTCTGTAAGTATGCCGGAAATGCTAAGATGTTCCTCATTCGAAATTAAAAAATCTTTTGCGTCTGGAGTTCTCATGGCTGATGGTTGTGTGGGGTTTGATGGCAAAATCAGTATAAATTGTAAAAGTAAGCGCCTTGTTGAAGATGTACATTCAATTTTGCTCGAAGATGGATTAAGGGTAGCTGATATCAGAAACAGTATTCATAACGGAAAATCAATGTGGTATTTCAGTGCTCCCGCGCCAACAAAAATGACAGAAATAGAGAAATTAAAATGGCTGGAATGCTTTGACCACAATAGTGATAAATGGTACAGGGTTAAAGAAAACGTGTTTGGCCAGCTAGAAGGGAAAGTAAATGAGTATGAGGTAGCTGAAAAGATTTTTTCTCTTGCGTATCCTGGCGGCAATAACAGCAAAATAAAACTAACTGATGTTATAAAAGTGGTGGAAAAACTTGATGTAATAGAGCAAAAACAGTTGGCAAAAATTCTAAATGTAGATTTAAGTACCGTTTCAAAATACGTAAAAATACTAAAAACCGCAAATATTCTTGCAGTTGTAAAAAGGAAAAAATCAAAAGGCGTAGGGAAGGGTAGTTCGCCATTCATTTATTCGTTTAACAAAATTGTTTCTGAGTGGAAAGTACCTTATAGACAGTTTAACCTACAAGGTCCTGTTGAGAAAGAGGTATAGATATGCGAAATGTAGCAGTAGTCGGTGTTGGACAAACAAAATTCGGCGAACACTGGGATCGCTCATTGCGCGAGTTGGCTGCGTCTGCTGGCGAAGTGGCTATTGCAGATAGTGGACTTGCTAAAGATGATATTCAGACGCTCTTTGTTGGCAACATGGCCGGCGGTAAATTTGCGAGCCAGGAACATATCGCAGCACTGGTCGCGACGCAGCTTGGAATGAACCCCATACCTGCGACGCGCATTGAGGCGGCTTGCGCTTCTGGTGCCGCAGCTGTACGCCAGGGCTATATATCTGTTGCTTCTGGCCAGTATGACATAGCACTAGTTGTCGGTGTTGAAAAGATGAGCGATCTTCCGGCAAACGAGGTTATTGCTTCTTTGATGGCAGCAAGCGACCAGGAATGGGAAGCTGGAATTGGTTTGACTTTTTCCGGTCTTTATGCACTAATGGCCCGGGCGCATATGTACAAATATGGCACGACAGAAGAACAGCTGGCATTGGTCTCTGTGCAAAATCACAAGAATGCTGTTGGCAACAAATATGCGCAGTTTCCTTATGAAGTAAAGCTGGAAAGCGTGATGAAATCGCCGATGGTCGCCGATCCGCTGAAGCTTATGGATTGCTCGCCTATAACTGACGGCGCTGCGGCGATTGTTCTAGCTTCTGAGAACCTAGCCAAGAAAATGGCAAACCCTGTGTGGATATGCGCGTCTGCACAAGCTTCCGATACAATAGCGCTGCATGAGAGGGAGAGCTTGACAGAGATGAAGGCGACGAAGCTCGCCGCAAAACGCGCATATGAGGCTGTTGGTACTAATAAAATGGATGTTTTTGAGGTTCATGATTGCTTTTCGATAAACCAGATAATTTCGCTGGAGGGTCTTGGTGTTGCCGAGCAGGGCCGTGGTGGTAGGTTTATTGAGCATGGCAAATCTGCGATCGACGGCGAGGCGCCAACTAATACAAGTGGCGGATTGAAGGCCGGCGGCCATCCGGTTGGCGCTACTGGCGTTAGGCAGGTTTGTGATATAGCTCGCCAGCTGCGCGGCACAGCACACAACCAAATAAGCGGCGCGAAGCGCGGGCTGGCATTGAATGTTGGCGGGTCTGGTGCAACATCTGTTGTTCATGTATTATCGAATGAGGTGTAGATGTGCACACGCCGCCGTCTGTTTGGAGATCGAAACCAGGGAAATATAGGTTTATGGGTAGTAAATGCTCTTGCGGCAGAACACATTTTCCAAGGCGCGAAACGTGTGTGTGCGGTCAGAATACAGAAGACCTGCGTTTCTCAGGAGCAGGCATAATTGAATCATATACAATTATCTACAATGCACCGCAGGGGTTTGCTGCGCCTTATGCTGCTGGCATAATTAGGACGCGAGAAGGGCCGCTTATACCTTCCCAGATAGTGGGTCCGTTTGAAAAACTAAAGGTCGGGGCGCCAGTTAATTTATGCATCCGCCGGATATATGAGGTTGGCGAGGCCGGTATGCTTGTTTTCGGGTTTAAGTTTGAAGTTGAATAATCGCTTTCCATGTAACACCCTGTTCACCAAGAAGTAAAGATCACACATTACCAACCACCCGAAGAAAATTGGCGCATACGGTGACGTACATGGTGGCGCATACAAAAATTAGCTTTTTGATAGTGGTTGTTTGTTAATTTACGCCATAATGCTTGCTAGTTTTCAATAAATTAACCTAACTCTGGTATAATACTAATCGCTTTCTACCGGAAGCGGTGGGTTGGTTTTTGTTCTTGTTGTGGGGGTTGTTTTGTTTGTGGGGGTGCGTTTCTTGTGGAAATTTAGTAAAATAGTACGACTACTACTACTATTATTATATTTTAACCTACAAACAACAACAACACAGGAGTTCCACACGAAACAAAGGGGTACTACCCAACAGGAACTAGACTTTAGCAACCACCTTTTCCTGTGGAGAAATGTATATATACACCGGAAACCAAGGTATGTTGGGTGTGGTATGCAGCAGAACATATTTACCAGCTACGTTTCGCGACCGACAATTTTTCGAAACAAGGAAGCACTTTCTAATTCATTCGTCCCAAGAAAAATTTCCCATAGGGACGAGGAGATCAGACAGATGTCTTGTATTTTAGCCCCGATTTTACGTGGGTACCAAGGAAGCAATGTTTTTGTTTATGGCACCTGCGGCACAGGCAAGACGATATGCTCGCGCTACGTCGCAGCACAACTTGAGGAGGCTGGCAAAGGTCGCGTTAAATGCATCTACATAAATGCAAAATTAAAGCGCGTGGCAGACACAGAATATAGGCTGCTCAACCAGTTGCTACGGGAGTTTGGCGAGTTGATGCCGGACACAGGCCTGCCTACAGATGCACTATACCGCCGGTTATTTGCCTTGTTGGAAGAGCGGAAAACTTCACTTGTGCTAATGCTAGACGAAATAGATGCATTGTTCAAGAAGATAGGTGACGAGTTTCTTTACAACCTGACTCGGATAAACACGGAATTAAAAGGGACAAAGGTCGTGTTGGTCGGTATAACAAACGACTTGTCGTTCCGCGACCGCCTAGACCAACGCATAAAATCCTCGCTGGGTGAGGAAGAGGTGCTTTTCAAGCCGTATAACGCAATGCAGCTGAAAAACATATTGCTAGAAAGGGTAAACGAGGGTTTTATTCACAGCACTGTTGACCCAAGCGCAATCAACAAGTGCGCGGCCATAGCAGCACAGGAACACGGCGACGCCCGTAAAGCGTTAGATCTGCTGCGCGTCGCAGGAGAGCTGGCCGATCGCGACAGCGAGACAACCGTTACCGAAGCGCACGTTGATATGGCAGAGCGCAAACTTGATATCGATCGCGTCGCTGAGACAATAAAGTCACAACCACTACATTCACAAACAATCCTGTATTCGGCTATAAGGTGCATGGAAAAAAGGCAAGAGTCAAGCAATTGGGCAGATACAAGGATACTTACAGGCGACCTGTTCGATGCATACTCGAAGGCGTGCACCGCCAATGGCACAAAAGTACTCACACAAAGACGCTTCAGCGACCTGGTCGGGGAGTTGGATATGCTTGGCATAATTTCGACAAAAGTGATATCAAAGGGCCGTTATGGCAGGACACGAGAAATAACACTGGCAATAAACGGAAGCGCACTCGAAAAGGCAAAGACATTCCTCGAGACAAGGTTTAGGTA
>CAZZNM010000004.1:0-6326 GCA_964655805.1 uncultured archaeon | reverse complement strand
TTTTTCAAAAAGGGGCAGCTTCTAACAAAGAATGCGCTGGATTTTTTAGAGAGACGCGATGCAGAAGAACTGCTGAAGCAAGAATACAGAAGCATTGTCCTCACAGAAGCAGATTTTGTCTCGGGCATACGCGTGCTAAAGAACCTAGTAAACAAGCCGAAGGAAGCGACGACCGAAGATTTTCTGCAATTCTATACATCAAAATACGAGAAGCTGAGGAAAATTATCACAGAACGTCTGCAAAAGGAATTTGTTTCGTTAAATAAGCTGGATTCTTCAAGGAGCGAAGTCTATGTTATTGGCATTGTCCGCGACATCAAGGAGGCCGGCGATAAAAAAATAATAGAGCTAGAAGACCCGACAGCGACAATTTCTGTGATTTTTGACAAGAGCGAAAAGACGGATGTCGAGCTGGACGATGTAATAGCAGTCAGAGCCACGGCAGCGGGGAAAATCATTTATGGCAAGCAGATAATGTTTCCTGACACACCGCTCCGCGCCCCTGCCACGGGCGTAGGCAAAGCCTGCTTTCTCTCGGATATAACAAGCGACGAGAGCCCCACAATGACAGAGGCCATATTCAAGTGGCTGGAGACAGAAGACATTGGTACTGTATTTGTTCTCGGCCGTATAGGCGATACAAAAAAGTTCGAATCACTTGTAGACGAATACTGTACAAACAAGACCGTTATCGTGTCTGCAGTTGGAAAGGGGTTTCCATCGCTTGCAGAACAGTTCGGCAGCAAGCGGATAATATCACTTTCAAATCCTGCACTAGTCGAGGTCGGTGGCATAAAGGTGATGCTATCAAGCAACATGGACGTTCATAAAATAAAGAAGCGACACATGGGAAAGTCTGATGTCATTCTGCCGGAAGACTATCTGGCCATAGAGGAGGTACCGGACATAATACACCACAGCTCAAAAGAGCCGACGATACAGAATTACAAATCAATAACGCTTGTGAGTGCAGGCTCCACGGATTCAAGATTTGCTCCGGTTGTTGTCGATTTTGTCACACGCGAAGCAGGTTTTGTGGAAAGGTTTAAATAATTTTCATAAAAAATAAAGTAGATAAAAATGGTTACTGTCAGAGGAGATCCGGTATTAGACAATTTCAGAAGAACTGTTCTAGAAGTTGTTGGCAGATATGGAAATTTAGCTCTTGGCTATCCTGCAGGTCCTAGGTTATCATATACTAGACCCGAAGAAGTACCTATTCCTTTACATCTAATGGTGTATTCTATAACAGACACCGCAAGAGAAAATATCGGAAGAGAATTGGGGGTTTCCTTTGAAGAAGATAGTGTTTATGGCAAGATGCTTCATAAAGGAGTAAAGATATTACACAATCCAGATTCAGGAGCACAGTACGAATTTTCAATAAGTTTGTGGGACACGTCATCATCTCTATTTTCTAGTTAGTTCTTACCACTTAGAGGCACATTTTTCAGCCAAACAAGCAATAAAAACGTTTGCATCAGAATTGTGCTATGCAGCTCCAGATTCTTGATGTTGATTATATTGTTAACAGCCGGCCGATGGTGCGCATCTTTGGCAGAACAGAAAAAGGTAATTCGATATGCGCCATTTATGACAAGTTTCTGCCATATTTCTATGTACAACCGAACGAAATAACAGAAAATAAGCTGAAAGAACTTGGGTTAAATTTTGAAGCAATTGAAAAATTCATCCCCGTTGGGTACAGGAAAAAACCTACAAAGCTCCTTAAAATCACCTTGAATGACCCGCACGACGTGCCAAAGGTGCGCGAGCAGCTAGAGCCATTCTGCTCCGCAATCTTCGAATCCGACATACTTTTCAAATACAGATTCATGGTTGATTTCGGTCTGCGCGGCATGTCTTGGGTCGATATTGAAAGCGGCTATGCAAACAGCAAAACAATAACAATCCCTGTGCATTATGTGAGCAAGCTAGTGCCCATAGCGAAAAATGAAAATGCGCCCCTAAGATATATGTCATTTGATATCGAGTGCCTCCCAGAAGACCCGCGAAGGGCGCCTGACTCAAAGCAGGATAAAATAATAATGATAGCAATTACATTTGAGCCAGAGTTCAATGACCGGAAGAGCCTTGTTCTGGTGGCAAAACCCACCAAGCAGCAAAATACGAGGGGCTTTGCGGATGAAAAAAGCATGCTTGAAGAATTCCTGGCCATTATCGAGAAGTTCGATCCAGACGTAATAACTGGGTATAACATAAACAATTTTGACATCCCATACGTGCTAGACAGACTGAATAAAAACAACATCCCGCCATTTTTAGGGCGCTGCAAAGACAAGCCAGCTTGGACAAGGGACATGGGAACTTTTCAGGAGTGTGTTGTGCCTGGCCGCGTTGTGGCAGACCCATATCAGATAATAAAGCGCGATCCGTGGGTAAAGTTCCACAGGTACAATCTAAACACCATAGCAAAAGAAATGCTCAATGAACAAAAAATAGACGTCGAGTACAGCGAAATACCAAAGCTTTGGAACGGCTCACAGGAAGAGTTACAAAGACTCATCGACTATGCACGCAAAGATTCAGATCTTGCATTGCGCCTGCTTCTAGAAAAAGGCCTGCTTGACAAATTTTTCGAGCTATGCAAGATATCCGGAATTTTACTGCAAGACTCTTTCGGCGGCCAGTCATCGCGTATTGATGTTATGTTACTCCACGAATTCCGCGCGAGCGGACATGTAATGCCTACGAGACCGGACAAGAAAGAGCTTGGACGACGCATCAAAGAACGGAAGAAGAAAGAACTCAAGGGCGCCACGGTCCTCGAGCCAAAGAAAGGCCTTCATGCCGGCGGCTCTACACTAGTTCTGGATTTCAAAAGTCTGTACCCGAGCATAATGCGGACGTATAACATATCGCCAGATACACTGATCATGCAGGACGAAGACGATTACATAGACACGCCTGGAAACGTTAGGTATGTGAAACAGTCTGTTTACATAGGCATCCTGCCGCGTGTTTTGACAAAGCTGTTGGAGGCGAGGGCACGTGTTAAAAAACAGATGAGCACTGCTTATAGCGAGCAGAGGAAGATACTCAATGCAAAGCAGCTGGCGCTGAAGGACATAGCAAATTCAATCTACGGTTACACAGGGTACATAAAGGCACGGCTCTACACGCTCGATGTTGCGAACACAATCACCGCTTATGGCAGGGAGAACATAGAAAAAACAAAAAAATTTATAGAAAGCAACTTTAATGTAGAAGTGATCTACGGCGACACGGATTCAATACTGCTTGCAACAAGTATAACAAATCTTGAGGAAGCAAAGCAATTTGGCGAGAACGTGGCTAAGAAAGTGAGCGCAGAACTGCCAGGACACCTGGAGCTTGAGTTCGAAAAAATATACAGGACATTCCTAATTCTGACAAAAAAGCGCTACGCAGGCTGGAAATTTGTTTTCGACAACGAGTGGAAAGAAGAAATAGAAATGAAAGGCATAGAGACAATCAGGCGCGATTGGTGCCCTCTGGTATCTGAAACAATGCGTAATGTATTAGACATAATACTGAAAGAAGGCGACGTGACAAGGGCAATAGCATTTGTCAGAGAAGTCCAGGAAAAACTCAAAAGAGGAGAAATACCATTAGAGAAGCTGACAATAATCAAAGGCATTACTAAAAGCGTTGACAGTTACGAGGGTATGCAACCACATATAGAATTAGCCAGAAAGATGGGCAATCGCAATCCGAGCGACGCGCCAAAAGTAGGCGACCGGCTCGGTTTTGTCATAATTCGCGGCAACCAGATGCTGTCTAAGCGCGCAGAAGACCCGAAGTATGTCGAAAAGCACAAGATACCGATTGATTCGAATTATTATTTGTACAGCCAGTTGCTTCCGCCCATGGAGCGCATATTTGACGCGCTGGGCGTTACGACTGGCGAGATACTTGGTGAAGGAAGGCAAACGAACATCATGGATATTACATCTGGCAGGAAAAAGACAAAAATCAACATAGAATACAAGCAGCCACTGGACGGTTATGAAGGGCTTGTGTGCAGCAAATGCAGCAAAGCATACAGAAGGCCGCCATTGCAGGGAATATGTGAATGCGGCGGCCATCTTTTGTTCAGCTACCACGGGGCTACTGGCACGAAAATGATTTCTGGCGGATGAAAGAATATTTATATAAGTGATGCGCTAAGGATATGTATGGCAAACAAGCATATCAAAGTCATTAATGGCCGGAGATACTACTATGAATCAATAAGGCAGGGCAAAAAAGTTATTTCTCGTTACATCGGACCTGTAGACGGCAGATTGCGCAAATATCGGAAGAAGAAGGAAGAAGAAATGGCAAAACAAGAAGCTACGCAGGATACATTACCTGCTGATGCGAGCTACATAGGGTAAGTTAGTTCTAGGTCGTCTCATGGCAAATGCAAGAATTACCCGCTGACGAAAGTTATATAGGATGAACTTTATCCGCCACGTTGTGGAGGACTCGTCAAATAATAATGATCAGTGTGATGCAACCACGTCATTGGCCCTTCAGATGCCATCATTCTAATCAAACCTTTCAACTCTTCCTCACCAGTGTTTCTAGTACACTGGCTTGAACGAAAAAAATACGGGACACCATTTTCACCTTCAAGCCTAATTGAATAAGATTCGTGAATCCAAGATTCGTGAATCCTAGGCTTGTCGTGGCCGACACTCCAGTCGGCAAAAAAACGATAATTATGCAATTCAAATTTTAATTTGTATGAAAAATAACCCCACGTTGCGCGCGCAAGGTCCCTCATTAATCCATCAACCATAGGCTTTAAAGACAAAACATATCTTTCAAATTCTTGCCTGCGTATGGTTTGAGCTTCTCTTCGTTCCTGCTCGATTCTTTGCTGCTCTGCAATTTTCTCTTGCTCAAATCTCAATCTTTGCGTCTCAGCCTGTTGCCTTACTCTAAGCAGCTCGTCCCTGAACGATGACATATAAAGAAACTTAACAAAAAAGAATTTAAAACAATAAAATAAAAGAAAAATTAATTTTAAATATCCCGGCCCTTTATTGTCGAGCGCCTGTTGGCTCTAGCACGCTCAACTGCGCGGTCAATAAGCCGAGCCACTTCCTTGCTCAATGCCTGCGAGGCATCGCCGCCGAGGCTGACTTTCTTCCGTTTCGCGTACTCGCGGACCTTACTTCTTACAATAAGCAATTCTGCCATATATTCACCAATTATTTTTCAGCAAGAAGCTTTAAAAATCATATCGGCGCGTAAAAAACGATAGTCGGTACAATGAGCACAGCCATGAGCAGGCCGCGCTTTATGTTTGTGATATTGGCTACAATTCCTAAAGATGTACAGGTTATAAGGATGAGCAATCCATAAATTCCCGTAAAGGATAGGGTCATGAATACAATAAGCAGAAGTATAGCGCCGCTTACCGTTGAGTAATTTACCTTTTCGATAAATGATATAAAACGCCTTGCAAGGCGCAGCACGATTACGGCTGATAGCGATACTGCAATCAGCGCGACAGCGACCATGATAAGAACTTCGAACAGAGTTATTTCAGTCAGTTGCTCGATGACAACAGCAATCCCGCTGCGCGCACGGCCTATGAGCCATAAAGAAAGCAGTGAAAGGAGGACATTCGATGTAGTTATCGCGCCGAATGTTATGAGAAATGATTTTTCATTTTTATCGACACTGGCGAAGGCAGAAAGCTCGCTAGTGCCAACGCCTGGCAGGAAGCCGGCTGCGATGCCTGCAAGCGTACCGCTTGTAATAGAGCGAGTTACAGTCCTTTGAGTTACATAGATCTCCCCCTTTTTCTGCTTAGGCACTGATACATTCCTTTTCAATTGCAAGAGAAGCATGCTTGCACCAAAAAAACCAGAGAGCACTGGAAAAAGAATAAGCAGCCCGTTAACTGGCAGTGAGTCGAGCATCAGACCAATTGAGGCTGCCAGAAGGAAGCATGTTAATGCAAGCACTTTCCTTTTTTCTGTCAATATCATGAAGGACGAGAATAAAATAAGTATAATGTATATGAAAGGCCTGATAAAATCATAAAGCAGCGGCACTGAGAGGATTATTACCGGTAAAATAATTGCAACAAAAATTACGGAAAAGAAGCCACCGACTACAGCTAGTTTTACAGCATAATATCCATGGCCTTGCATGAGCATTCTATGCCCAGGCAAAACAGCAAGCTCACTGCCGTCTGGCGCACCGAGCAGCATTGATGGCAGGAAATCTGTCATGGCATTTGAAATGCCTAATGCCACGACGAATGCGATGAGCAAGACTGGGTTAAGATTTAGCGTCATCAGCAACGGCAATGAAAGCACGATCAT
>CAZZNM010000003.1:0-19631 GCA_964655805.1 uncultured archaeon | reverse complement strand
CAATGTGACCTGCAAATGAAGCTGCTGACAAAAGTAGAACAGCAAGGACTAAAAACAAGAGTTTGTTCCTGACCATAAACCAACAACAACCGTAGTTTAACAAAGTATTTAAAACTCAAGAGCATTACGGACGTGATTTCTGCGTAATTATTCGCCGAAAAGCGCAATGTTCTTCTGCTTGTCAATAGGCACATCAACAATCTTTATGCCTTTTGAATTTATCGCTTCTTCAAATACTGCGCTCAGATCATTTGCTTTCTCTACTTTGAAATATTTACAGCCAAAGCTTTCGGCCAAGAGCTGAAAGCTCGGGTTGCCGAAGTCTGTGCCCACAGTGGCATGCTTGTCATGCACAAACTTCGCTTCGATCAATGAGTAGCTGTTGTCATTGAATATCACAACAGTGAAATCAATGCCCAGACGCTTTGCTGTCTCCAGTTCCTGAGCATTCATGAGAAAGCCGCCGTCGCCAGTTATTGCAACAACGTCGCGCGTAGGCGCAGCAATCTTGGCGCCTACAGCGCCAGGCACAGCAATGCCCATTGATGCAAAGCCATTGGAGATTATCACGCTGCCCCTTTCAAGCGCGGGAAATGCCGCGCCCACCCACATCTTGTGCGCGCCGACATCAGAAATTACAATGGCATTCTTGTCCAGAACTTTTCTCAGCTCAATAAGTGCTGCTTTCGGATGAATGGGAAAATTAGTATCAGTAAAATTGATTATGTTTTTTTCAAGAAATCTTCTATAATCGCGGGCTTCAGGGAATTCAAATCTTTTGCTTATTTCCTGGTTCAGGTGCCATAATGTGTTTGATATGTCTGCGACAACCTCTGTATCTGGCTGATAATAGTCGTATACCTCAGCAGGAAGAAAATCTATGTGCAAGATTTTCTTTCTCTTTTTATTCCATTTCACAGGATCGATCTCGGCAACGTCGTACCCTATCGATATTATAAGGTCAGAGGAATCGATTACATCAAATATTGTCTTAGGCGTGCCGAGGCCCAAGCTCATCAGTGAGTGCTCGCTGCTGTCAGGCACAGCGCCCTTTCCCATGAAAGTGGATACGGCTGGAATGCCAGTCTTTTCAACGAATAGACGGAGCTGGTTTGATGCAAGCTTGCGAATCGCGCCGTTGCCAGCAAGTATCAATGGCTTCTTACTCGCATTAATCAGCTCAATTGCTTTTGACAGCGCCTTGTGATCAGGGGCAGCCCTTCGTACCTTTTCTTTTCTCAGAGGCGTGCCGCTCGCTTCTGACGCTGCTACGTCCTCTGGCAGCTCAAGATGCGTAGCCCCTGGCTTTTCCATTTCAGCAAGCTTGAACGCTTTCCTAACCGCCTCAGGAATTATTTTCGCAGAAGAAATCGTGGCGTTCCATTTTGTTATCGGCTTGAACAGATTGACGATATCAATAATCTGGTGCGATTCCTTATGCATCCGCTCCAAGCTCCCTTGCGCGGTTATCGCTACCAGCGGCGCATGGTCCAAGTTCGCGTCAGCAACGCCCGTTACCATGTTTGTCGCGCCCGGTCCAAGCGTCGAGATGCACACGCCTGCCCTGCCGGCAACGCGGCCATAAACATCTGCCATGAACGCAGCGCCCTGCTCGTGGCGCGTGACAATGAATTTTATCGAGCTATCGTGCAGCGAGAACATCAGGTCCCGCAATTCTTCGCCCGGCAAGCCAAATGCGTAGTCAACGCCCTCGTTCTCCATGCACTTTACAAACAGGTCTGAGGCTTTCATAACGTTTCTCTTTTTTATTTATTTTTATTAAAATTCTTCTGAAAAAGACAAAGATCATTTCACTACAACCGTCTTTACATTTGCAAACTCTCTCAGCGCATGCTTTGATAGCTCCCTGCCGTAGCCGGAGCGCTTCACGCCGCCAAAAGGCAATCTTGGATCTGATTTCACCTGGCTGTTTATTGCGACAAATCCTGCTTCAATTCGCTTCGCGAGCTGTTGTGCCTTCTCGATATTTCTGGTCCATATGCTGGCGCCCAAGCCGTATTCTGTGCTGTTTGCAATCCTTATGGCTTCGCTTTCATTCTTCACTGGAATGATTGGCGCGACTGGACCAAAGGTCTCTTCTTTAAGCACAGGCATGTTTTCAGTTATGTTAGTCATAATTGTTGGTTCATAAAAGAAACCTTTCATACTAGGGATTCTACCGCCTATAACAATCTTTGCACCTTTATTGACAGATCTTTTTACAATGTCATCTAATTGCAACCGCAGATCATTCCTTGCAAGAGGCCCTATATTTGTATTTTCATCAAGCGGATCGCCCATCTTTAGCTTTTTCATTTTTTCGACAAACAATTCTGTAAAATCATTAACAATGCTGTCCATCACAATAAATCTTTTCGCAGATATGCAGCTCTGGCCAGCATTACCAAGCCTTGCGCTTATCGCTGTTGTGCAGCACGCATCTAGGTCAGCGTCGCTGAGCACGATGAACGGGTCGCTGCCGCCGAGCTCAAGCACAGTTTTCTTTATATGCCTGCCAGCTGCTTCCGCAACCTTCGCGCCCGCGGCAGTGCTGCCAGTTATTGAAACTGCGTCAACATAAGGCGATTCTATGATTTTCTCCACGTCTTTTCCTGGCAAAAACAAATTTTTATAAGGCAGATCTCCAAAACTTTCTTCGATCTTTAATGCACATTGCGGCACATTGCTTGAGTGCTTGACAACTACGCGGTTGCCGACAATCAAAGCAGGTATCGCAAAGCGGTACACCTGCCAGAACGGAAAGTTCCACGGCATCACGCCAAGCACGACGCCCAGAGGGTCAAGCGTTATGTAACTTTTTCTGTTCTCTGTTTCTATCACTTCATCTTCAAGAAACTGCTCTGCATTCTCTGCAAAATAGTCGCAGAGCCACGCGCATTTTTCTATTTCTGCGCGGGCTTCCTTTATGGGCTTGCCCATCTCCAGCGAGATTGTTCGTGCATATTCTTCTACAATTTTCTTTAGTTGTTTTGAAACATCTTTTATCGCGCCGATTTTATCGCTTGCATCAAGCTGCGGCCACTCTTTGTTTTCTTTCAATGATTTTGCCGCCTTCATCGCTTCTTCTACGGATATGTAATCAAACTCGTGCATCATCTCTTCGGTATATGGGTTTATCGATTGCAGCTTCATGCTAAGAATGATGGCACTGAATCTTAAATGCGTAGGTTTTACAAACTAAACTGCAGGCTTCTCAGAATAAACGATCTTTACCATGTCTAAGTCTTTCAGCGGCACGTTCTCTATGTCTGTCTGCTCCTCATCGTTGAGGTAGACCTTCAGCTCATGCGTCTCGTCTACACAGTGCTCAAATATACACGTGCTGCTGAATGTCTTGCCCCAGATTAGGAAGAAGTCCTTGAGCACGAACTGATGAGGCGTAGGCGATTCTATGTGCAGCTTGCCATCAGTCTCATGCGTGTGTATCACTCGCATGCCAGCAGGTGATATGCCGATATTTGTAGGTATCAATTGCTTTTCGCCGTTTATTTCTATATCAATGTGCGGGTGTATGTGCAGCGCCAGTCCGCCGCTGTGCGATTTGAGGTTGTAAGACAATAAATTATCATTAGTACCTGCTGTATTATTGCCACCCAGAGGTGTTATCACTTGGTTCGGGAAGACAAATACAACAGCGTAAACAACAGCAGCAAGGACAAACGAGACACCAAGAACCATGGCTATTGTCTTTATCCTTCTACTTGACTTGAGCTTTTTACTTTCCTCGAGCTGCGTAGCCAGTTTTTGCTGCTTCTTCAGCTGCTTGAGCTCGTGCCGATCAACGCTTTGCGCAGCGCCGTGCTTATCTTTATTATGCTGTTCCAAACCCTCTTGTGTAGCGAAATCGCGATTACATTCTTCGCATTTTGGCATATTTGCACCTTGTTCGTAAAGTTTAAAAGTCTATTTAATTACCAAATCAAAATCTGCTGTTGTCTCTTTACCATTGGCAACAAATTGTACCCATAATTTATATTTGCCAGATTTTGGAAACTTATGTGTAAATAAAATAGTGTTATCCTTGTCAAACTTCTCGTCGTGGTTGTGTCCAAACTCTAACAACGTCT
Organism: uncultured archaeon; assembly: GCA_964655805.1. Taxonomy (GTDB): domain Archaea; phylum Aenigmatarchaeota; class Aenigmatarchaeia; order GW2011-AR5; family GW2011-AR5; genus CAZZNM01. Next base: position 15,543 of record CAZZNM010000003.1, on the reverse strand, counting down.
CGTCTATTGCTATTAGGTGCGCATTTGCGGCAAGGAACTTCTCTATTATGGTAACAGGCCTGTTTTCATTATCAGTCACAACAAACCTCAGTACCGTTTCCTGCCCTGTCATTATCTCTTCAGGTTCTTCCATGACAACCTTTAGGCCATACAGACTGTTTTTTTCCGGAATGGCAATACCTGAAACGTTCAGGTCAAAGTCTACTATATGCTGCATACCATCTATAGTAAAGTCAATCCATATACGATAAGTGCCTGATGCCAAAAATGTGTAGGGTACTGTGAATTTTCCCGGTTCTATCATCTTTGGATGAATATGATCAAAGTATTTCAGATCATCACGCACAAGCACGACATGCATTATCTTATCATGTACTATCTGCAGGTCAGATACAGGATTGCCAGAACTAATCTCATTGATCGTGAACGTCAGCAGTGCTTCTTTTCGTGACTGTGCCTCAGGCCTCACAAATCCTATTCTATAAAGATGTAGGTCAACAGAGCCTTTGTCGCCGCCATGAGCAGTCATGGCATTATGCGACATCACGTGTCCGCCGCTTTCATCCATATATTTCTTGTAATCTTCCATGTTACAGAAATGACCCATGTTGTCAGATGGCATGCATCCGGAACACATATCGCCTCCGATGAATTCGCCATCCATCATCTCTTCCATTTCCATCCACATGTGGCCGTTGTTTTTACAGAGATTCTCGAATTCATCTAGATTGTTAGTCTTCTGAGATGTACAAGCGGATACAAGAACAATGCCAAGAATAAGGAGTGTAAAAATAAATTTTTCTTTCATCCAATATCACACTAAGCCAATAGATTGTCAAACGTCTTCTTCCAGTCCTCAGCGGTAAATACGCTGGCACCCTTCTCGACTATAACAGCGCTTTCATCCAGCGCATATTTTGTGCTTGTTGTTAACGCATAGTAGTCGATAATAACTTTGTCATTGCCAGCGGCAAAAATGCCTGGTAATTGCTGCGAATCCTTGAAATTCTTTATTATGTCAATTGTCTCTTCTGTGTCCACATCTATCGCAATAAAACCCACTTTGCCTTCATAATCTGGGTACACCTTTTTCAGTTCCTTCAAAGATTCCCTGCACGTGCCGCACCACGTCGCCCAGAAATATATCACCAACGGCTTGTCTTTGAAATCGCTCAGTGTGACTTTTTTGTTCTCTGTTGTAATAACTTCAAAATCAGGAGCCTTGCTTCCTGGCTTTGGCCCAGGATCGAGCCGCGCAAGTATGTCTTCTTGCGAAAGCTTTGATATTTCTGCAGGCTTCTGCTTGCCTATATTGCTGAACGTTAAAAAAGCAAAGCCAAGAACAATAGCAAGTATGGCAACAACGAATATTATAACAAGATGGTCGCTTTTCATGCTTCTAACCTTTACATAGCTTGTAATGTATTTATTTAAATATGACGTTTTCCAGCAAAGCGTGCCTTTGCAAACATCAAAATACTATAGGATATTAATGCTCCACCAATAATCCAGAAGAAAATCATGTAATCCTGCATCTCAGCGAAAGGCACAGCGGCTATTATTATTCCAATATTGAATAATAGAAGCCTGCTGGACATGTTTTTTCTGCTCTTCCAGTACATTGCAAGTGTTGGTATAAGCAACAGCAATGCAATCGACCAGAAATATACGCTATATTGTTGCAAAAATAGCAGGGGCATACCCACAATTGTTATTCCTATTAACGACAACAAAGCGATTATGCCCAAACAAATATTGTGGCAAACATACCAGCCTCCTAAAAAGCTAAGACTGCCCGAGATGCCTGAGAACAAGCCGAGAAATCTTTCCTTGTATGTTCTGTTATTTTTTCTTGAAACCCTTCTTTTCATTGTGATCACACGCACCCTTATTCATATTATACATAACAAGACCCATGGAAATTGGGCATAATAAAAGTCCTAAAAATGAAAGATAGACAAAGTTTGGAAAAAATGTCAGTAAGAATATAAAAAGTATAACGGGTGCAAAGCACAAAGCCATCATCCAAGAACGGTTTTTGCATGATTTGCATGACTTCATTATAAGCACCTGCAACGCGATTTGAGGAAATTTTGTCAAAACCTCTGGCATAGGCATCAATGATTCTTTGCAAACTCAGTGATCGAATTTAATTGCTGACTTAAGTCAGTTTCTTCGCCGTATGAGATCAGGATTTTATCCAGATCGCTGAACACGTATTTCTCCCATTGGTCGTTGGGCTTGCCAATTACATAAAATTTGAGCGTCTTTTTGCCATCATTGCAGAACTTCTCGCCTGTCGACAGGGATAAGCATTCCTTATTAAATTCTATGCCGATGCTATCAAAGAATATCCATAAAGGCACACCAGTTGAATGCATGTGCAGCACATCGCCTGTTTTCTCTACCGAAGAATCAGCCAATTCATCGCCCTTGGACTTGTCTACGTGAATGAAACTGCTTGTGATTGGCTTTTTCGGGTCTGACATATCCATGGCCAGCGGCGCGAAAAATTTGTAGTCAAGCGCCTTGCTGTTGATGTATATTTTCCAGTCCGCATGTATGTGTTGCGAGCCAAGAACACCGATAGTTGACATGGAATCCATATTGCACTGCAGTTGGCCGCCGTCCATGCAAAGCTTCACGTCCATGCCGCAGACATCACAGTTGCCGTCGCCGTCCGCGTCCATGAGCTTTCTTGCCAATGTTGTATCAAAGCTTGTGAGCTTCATTCTCGACATGCTTGATGGCATTGCGGTTTGTGTATTCTGTTGAGCATTTTGCTGATTCTGAGTAGTGTATCCTGACAAATTGAAAATATAAAATACTGAAAAAATCGAAACGATTATAGCGAACGCTATAATGCCAGTAATAAGTTTATCAATCTTTTCCATTTTGATACCTACTTTTACAATGTTTGTAATGCTTAAATAATTAACAATATGAATTACAGACGCATTACGAAGTGTCAGATCTATTAAATTTAGAAATTATGTGCTAAGGCTCTAATTGCAATCAGCACACTTTCCTAGAATTTTCTGTCTGGCAAAATAAATTGAAGTAGAGAGTAGAATTACGCTAAACAAGCTTATTGCCAAGCTATAAGTCTGCAGAAATGCTGCTAACCCTGTCCCTATCAATGATGTCAAAAACAATAAGCACGCAGGGCATCCGCCAATAGCGCCTATAGCAGACATGAATCCAGATGCCCCACCGCCAGTTGCTATTCCAAATTCCTTATTTGTCTTATCGGAAAGTTCTTTTTTGATATAAACTTGCATTGATATCAAGACCCCAAACAGCACAGAAATTATTGGTAAGAATAATACTTGCAAAGTAGAATTGTACCAAATATTTTCCAATGACAAGAGTATAGGCATGCCACCTGTTTCTGAGGCCTTATTAACAATAAAAAGCATTGAGCCAAAAAGAAATGCAAAAATAGCTAATGAAGAAGCTATAGCTACCTTTCTGTATTTGCTTATTTTCAGAACATGTGAAATCATGGCACTCACAACATGTCTCTCTTTATCTAAGTACTTTTAACAGCAATTTTCTTGCCTCTGGCGTGAGCGACTTCCTTAATTCCTTCGTGCAAATGCATATGCAGCAATCGCACGATGGGCATACTCCGCCACTACAGCATGGCTTTCTTCTTACCATTTTAATTCACCTCGTGTTTTAATAGTTTCTTTTCTATACTAATATGAGCTGAAATTTAAGGTGAACAGTTTCATGGCAGAAACCAGTTTCCGTTTGGTAACTAAAGAATGCAAAATGAAAGGCGATGGCTATTGCCCAAGGCCTTTGGAGAAAACAGCATTCCTGAGCAAGAAATGGACACTTAGTATAATTGTAACAATAGGAAATTTTGGCTTCTTAAGGTTCAATGATTTATTAAAACGAATTAATGGTATAAGTCAAAAGATATTATCAGAAAGGTTGCAAGAACTTGAGGAATATAATTTGTTAGTTCGCCAAGCCTTTCCAGAGAAGCCGCCTCGCGTTGAATATTCATTGACACCTAAGGGTCAGCAGCTTAGGAAAGCTGTTTTGCCATTGATTAAGTTGGCAGAATCTGGCACTTTCGATAGAGAATAAGTCTAAGACTTGTCTATGTTTTGACCATAAGGATGTAAGAGCTTCCATCCAGGCAGTGTGTCGTTAGTTCTGTATTTCAACGAATAAGAGCCAGAAAATTCTGTTCTTCCTTTGTCTATAAGATCCATTTCTATGGTGTACTGCACAGTGGCATTCTCTCCGTCATTCGATAGCTCTTCAGCTTTCAGTAGTTTTATGCCCCTGCCGCTCTGGAAAAATTTGTCCAGATGATTCCTGAACGCCTCTAAACTCGAAGCATTCGGATCAATTCTCTTGAAGCCATCAGAAACAGTCTTGTACATGTTATCATAATCACGATTGTTCCAGGAAAAGAAGTATAATTCCACGACCTCCTTAGGTGTCAGTTCGCTATAAGACTTTGCAATAGTTGTGGTAGTTGTTGCAGCCTGCTGTGTGCATGCAGAAACAAATAGAATAGCCGAAATCAGTGCTATTCCCTTCATTCAAGCTCCTCGTGTCACGACTTGGCCGCTTGTCAGGTTCTTCCAGTTGCCCATGAGCTCTGTTGCCCGGAAGATATACCAGCCGTCGCTTTCGATTGTGCCCACGCCCTGCCGAGGGTCAGTCCACACCACTTTCAGCGCAGGGTAAGCTTCCACCTCAGGCGAGAGCAGCATTAATGGCACTTTTTCTATCTTGTACTTGCTTATGAGATCTTTACCTTCCTTTGAAGAGACATCTATGACCTTCTCTTCATCAAGGGCGATGGCAAATGCCTGCGTGACTATGACACGATGCTGCGAGACATTGTAGCAGGTCGTGCACGAATCGTCTTTCAGGTATATTATGTCAACAAGACCGGCTATCTTGTTTGTGGTTGTGTTTATGTAAGGCGGCCTTGTGACCGCAACTGCATAGAAGCCCTCGCGGTTTACGGCATTAAGCTGTTTGAACACTTGTGTCATGCCAGGGTAAACATCAATCTCATCTGAAATTATGGCAGCAGGTATTGCCTGCACATTATTTTTGCTTATTAATTGCTTTCCTTCAGCTGAATTGTAGTCTACAGTTTTTTCATCGACAAACTTCACGCCCGCTTGCCTGAAGCTGTTTATGGCGGGATCAATTTTTTGACATTGCACACAGCCGGGCGCTGCTAATATTGCCAAAGAAACGCGGCCGACTACGCGCGACTGGCTAGCATTATAGTATGGCGGCGGCTGCGCTGTATAGACAATGGCTTCGCCAGATGGCTGCCATTTACTGAAGAAATTAGCTACAATCGATTTATTCGTTTCGCCGCGGGCAATGACAGTAGGCAGCTTCTGAATGCCATACTGTACAATCAGCGCTTTGCCTTCTGCTGAGTTTGCATCTACTGTGCTTTCTTTTGTAACCTCTACTTTCTGCTTTTTAATGTCCTCTAAAAATTTATTTACATCAAAGCAGTCAGGGCATTCGCTTAAAGATAGGGTTGTAAGCTCGATCTTTGCAGGTTTTGCTGTTTCCTCACCTTCTTTCTTCCTCTCCTGCAGCTTTGAGCTTATGTTAAAAATGACAAACATGTTAACGATGAATACTGCTATCAAGACTATGATTAGAACAAGCATTACGGTGTCTGTATCAAAACGCGCCTTTTTCTTTGTTGTCATTAGTCTCACAATCAGTTAGAATTGAAAACAAAAAATAAAACTTAACAACCGCCTACCATGCCTGACAGGTCATCGAGATTGCTTGGTAAGTTACCGCCGCCACTGCCACCAGATGCTGCTGGCGCAGGTGCAGGTCTTGATACAGCAGCGCCTGTACTGAGTGCGCTACCCAGGCTCACGAGCTGTATTGCCTGTATGGCCGATACAACCACCAAGACAGCTAAGAAGACTGTCAGAAGGTTTTCTTTGTTCATTTAACAACACCTTTCTGCTTTCTTTTTCTTTGTCATTTTATTCACCATTATAATTTTCCTATAACATAAAGATATTTAATCATAGTTTTCTACGAAAACTGCGCCCTGATGCCGTCAGAGCCGCCATAGCGCAGACCGCTTGCTGGCATTTGGCCATTATATACCATATAATATTCCACCATGCCTTTTGGATACCAGACAGCTTTCCACTTGGTCATCTCGCCAAGTATCTGCTCGTCTGTATAATCAGGATAGCTTGCTACGAAGAATTTTGCCATGCCCTGCCATGCATAACTGTGTGCGCAGCCACATCGGCTAATGATTGTAACACCGGAGGGTCCACCGCAACAGAAATCACATGTAAATAAACCAACTAGCTTCTGCCATCTCTGCTGCTGGTCTGCAGAGAGCTGGACGCTTTTGCCCATTTGCTTCCACAATTTTTGCGCTGTTAAGGGATCATCAAAGCTTATACCTTCTGGTGCATAAAACGGCACGCCTTTTGGCACTACCGCAGCAATAGCGTCAGCTGTCGGGTCGCCTGTTGGCGCAAAACTCGCGCTACTGCTTATTGTCGGCCACTCTATAAGGTGCACAGTCCTACCGTCTTCATTGATGACAGGCCCTATTATTGTGCTTCCACCAGCTCCGCCTGCAAAGGCAAAGCCGGTGATGCTAAGCCCCGGCGAAAATGCCATAAGGGCAAAATTGTTTATAACGACTATGAAAGCAAACGCGATGAGCATCACACTCAGACGGAAGAATTTCTTGTCTTCTTTACTTTCTTTTTTAGGATGCTCTTTATGCTCATGCTCGGATATTTCTTCATTATGTTCATGTTCTTTTGGCTCATTTTCTTCATTCTTGTGTTCTTCTTCCATTTTCATTTACCCCATGCCTTACAAGTCTTGTAAGACTTGATTATTATTGTTGCTGGTGCTTAAATATATTTGTTTTACCGCTCGCACATTACGTGGGTGATTTGCCCGTATTTGTACGGCGCTATTTACATTATATGTAAAGCTTAAATAAGTAAAAATTCATAATAACTGTATGGTCAACGTCAGCAGGATAAGCCTTGATAAGAAAGGTCTCGGCCTTCTGAGCCCCTTGGAAAACGATGTTCTACGCCTACTCTGGAAGCAGGAGGACGTGAGGGTGCGTGATATATACAATGTGCTCAGAAAAAGACGCAAGGTGGCTCTAACAAGCGTTGCAGTTATCCTCGACCGGCTGCACAAGAAGGGCATTGTCAAGCGCCGTGTCGAATCCGGCTTAGGTGGTTATCATTATATTTATTCGTCTAAAGCTGACGAAGCCCTGTTTGCTGAAAGTGTTATAGATAAGACTGTGAACAAGCTCATTGACAACTACGGCTCTGTTGCCGTGACGTATTTCAATGAGCGCTTCAAGAAAAAGATGCGCAATAACTAGGTGTTTCGATGACAGTAGGATGTTTTGCCGGCTTTCTCATTGATTATGAAAAAATGTTCCTTGTCGGAACTTCTCTGGTTTTTGCTATTTTAATGTTATTGGCATTGAGAAAGGCACAGTCAACAAAATACAGGATAGGTCTTATTTACGCCCATTTGTCTTTCCTATTCTTTCCGTTCACGCTTTTCACGACTGATTTCGCGTGCGGTGCAATGTGCGCTCCCTGCGGCGGCACAGATTTACTTGGCTTAGCACTGCTGTCATTGCCGACGACACTGGCTTTCAGCACAGTCGCTGGCTTTGTATTGATACCGACATACTATGTGCTCACAAACCAGAAATATGAAATCAGCAACATGGAGGTTAAAGATTTTGTTAAAAAACATTCGAAAAGACTGAGTATCAAAGAACCAAAAATATACGGAGTTAATAAATCAAGGCCGTTGGCTTTCTCGTTTAGGAGCCATAAATCAGCAATATTCCTTTCGATAGGGCTAACAGAAATATTGAGCAAGAAAGAGCTGCAAGCCGTGATTCTGCATGAGTTGGCGCACATAAAAGAGAAATCGTCTGCGCTCAAATTAAGCAATGCGCTGATGCGCATGTTCTCGCCTTTCTCGCGACTTGCGGGCTTCCACGACACGGGCAAGGAAGAACATAAGGCCGATGCCCTTGTCGTCAAAGAACAGAAGACAGACAAGCACCTGATGTCTGCGAAAACAAAGATCAAGGAGTTCAGGTAATTCCAAGAATTGTCAACGCAGCGACAAACAGCGGCTGGTGCACAACATAAATCAGAAGCGAATGGCGCCCTAGAAATGACAGGAAAGATAATTGTTTTGACAAATCAAATATCTTAAAACTTCTTTTACCCTTTGCATACAATATATTCCCAACAGCAAAACCGATGAGCACTAGACCGAACCACGGCAAGAACGGGAAGTAATCAACGGTGTAGAAATCAGATGGTACTAGTCCAAGCCACGATAGCCAAAGATAGTCCGTTGTTATTGAATTAAGATAAAATCCAAATAAAAATAAAATTAATCCTATAAGCGCATTGAATTTGACAAATCTAAAGAAAAGCGGTGCTATAATTATTGATAGTCCTATCAAGTGCAATATTCCAAACACAACAAACCCCTGACCAATGTAGAACCACGTTGCAAGCGTCGCTAGCATACCAAGCGCGAAGATGAATGCGCCTCTTTTAAGATAGTGATTATATTTTCTTTTTCTACTAATGCTAATACTTAGAGAAATACCAACTAAAAAGATAAACATCCCTGCAATGACGCGCGGAAATAGCCACCAATATAACCAATCAGCATTAATTGTGTAAATGCCTAGAAAACTTAGGGCAAAAGAATAGTTAAACAAAATCATCAAGATTACAGCAAGCCCACGCAAAGCGTCTATTTCCCAGAAGCGTTTCATGATAATCATCAGATGTAATTCATTTAAGTTTCTTGTCAAGAAATGGCGTAAAAATATTCATGACGAGCAGCGAGAACAGCAGAAAATCGACAGGCAGTATTGGCAGCGGAATAAACTGCATTGAAAACGCCAGCATAGCTGCGGATACGCCGAATACTATCATCGCTTTTCTTGTATGCGCAGAAGTCTTCGGCTCTATCAGCATGAAAAGGGCAAAAAACAGCGCATAAAGGTTGTAGAGATAGTGGACTGAGAAATTTGGCGCTGTTATAATAGACAAAGCAAAATAGATTATCAGAAAACTGGCCGCAAGAATAACCTTTCTTATTTTATACGTTATGAAAATACCTAGAAGCACCAAAGGCGTTGATGCGGCCCACCATGTCGCACCTGCGCCCAGAAAGCCTGTCACGATGATAGCAAGCGCAGCGGGATTAAAAATGTTGCTTTGCTTCCATATGATCACGTGCTTTGAGAGTATGGCAATGAACGCAGCCGCAATCTGCAATGGCAGGGAAGCCTCGATAACCATGGCTACGAGCATCCCCGATATTATTGCAGTCTTCGGAAATTTCTTTGTTTTGAAGCGGTAAAATTTTATAGCGTAATCAAGAACCGCTGCCGCCGCCGGCACGACAACGAGCTGCTGGAGATGGTGCAAACCTGTCGTGTACATACCGGCAATTGCAACTACGATGAGTATGATAATCATGTAGTCGTAGACGTTGAGCATGAATTTTGGCATATAATTATTTACTTTGCTCGATTAAAGAAGTAACGGTCACTTCACGACCAATGTTGCCCTAATATCCGGATGGCCGCGGCCGTAAGGCCCTTCCCAGCACGTTGCACAGTATATATCGAACGTTCCTGATTTGTCTGCAACGAATTCGATAACAACAGGACTGTCCTCTGATATAACTGCTTGGTTCACATTGAATTCATCTATAGTTATGCCATGGTTGTGCGAAGCTGTGCCTTGTGCGGCAATAGCAAGGAATCTCACTGTATCACCGACATTTGCTTCAAATGTCCGCGGGTTGTAGAATGTGTGGCCAATAGTTACTTGGAACTCTTTCGTTCCCGGTTCACTATTTGTTGTAGCCGCCTGCTGCGTGCATGCAGCTGCTGCTATTAACGCAACAAAGAAAATGATGTATTTCATCTTTTTATTTATAGAGAAAGATTTTTATATTGTAGTGCTAAAGCTGTAGTTTAACCAATGTATTTAAATAGCATTCGCTGTCATATCATATTGTGACAATAATGAACGTGAAAATATACACCACTAATCACTGTCCTTACTGTCATATGGCAAAGGAGTTCTTCAAGAAGAACGATGTGAAGTACACAGAAATCAACGTCGAAGAGGACGATAAAGCAGCAGAAGATATGATCGAGAAGTCGGGCCAGATGGGTGTTCCTGTAATCGATGTAGACGGAAAGATTATTGTCGGCTTCAATCGACCTGCACTGGAAAAGGCGCTTCATTTAAAATAACATGGTCTAGACTTTTGCAAAAGCAAAAGGGTAGTTATGACAAATAAATTTGGCAACGTCACGTGCCCTAAGTGCTCTCACAAGCAAAGGATGAAAATACCAAATGATGTCTGCATACCTTTCTATAAGTGCGAGAACTGCAAAAGCATGATAAAAGCAAAAGAAAGCTGTTGCGTTTTCTGCGATTATGGTGACACATTATGCCCTGTGTCGATTAAAAAATAAGTTTTAAATTATACGCGCTATAAGTGATTCAGTATGGAAGAAAAGAAAATATATGATGCAATAGTAATCGGTGGCGGGGCAGCAGGCCTTACTGCTGCTGTCTATACTTGTCGGAAAAAAATGAGCACGCTTCTTGTGACTGTGGATATAGGCGGGCAAACGAACTTGACAATGCACATAGAGAACTATCCTGGATACACAGATCTGTCAGGGCCTAAGCTTATGCAGATATTCCTTGATCAGGCTGTGCAGTTCGGTACAGAAGTCGTCTATGGCAAGACAGAGAAAGTAGACAAAGTTGGAAACAATTTTTACATCAAGCTTAGCAACGGCGAAGAATACGAAGGAAGGACGCTCATACTTGCTTATGGCAAAGTTCCGCGTGAATTGGGCATCCCTGGCGAAAAAAAATTCATTGGGCGAGGCGTTTCGACTTGTGCCACGTGTGATATGCCATTATTTAAAAATAAAACTGTGGCAATAGCCGGCGGCGGCAATTCTGCGCTTGAGGCAGCGCTTCTTGGTAGCGAATTCGCAACAAAAATCTACCTTATACATCGCCGCGATCAATTTAGAGGCGATCCTATAACTGTAGATAAAGTAAAATCAAAGACAAACGTAGAACTTATTCTGAATCATGCACCAGTCGAGATAGAGGGTGATAAATTTGTTTCTGGCCTTGTAATTGAGGACGTGAATACAAAAGAAAAAAGAAAACTTCCTGTCAACGGCGTGTTTGTCGAGATCGGATACATTGTTGAAACAGATTTTGTCCGTCATCTCGTCGAGCTTAATGATCAGAACGAGATTGTTGTCAATGACCTGTGCGAGACAAGAACGCCCGGTGTCTTCAGCGCAGGCGACCTGACGAATGTGCCATACAAGCAGACCGTCATCTCCGCGGGCGAAGGCGCAAAGGCAGGCATGACCGCGTACAACTATTTGCAAGGGCTTGAGGGCAAGCCAAAAGCCAAGGTTGATTGGGGCGTATAAGTTTTTTCTTTTGAAAAAGTGAGATGCGTCGTATGAATGACATAAAAAAGGAATCCTTAGAGTTGCATAAGAAAAAGAAAGGAAAGCTGGCAATAAAACTAAAGGTTCGAATAAAAAGCAGAGAAGATTTGGCACTTGCTTACACGCCCGGCGTCGCAGCTGTAAGCGAGGCCATTGCAAAAGACAAGAATCTGATTTATGACTACACTATAAAGGGCAACAGCGTTGCCGTTGTTTCAGACGGTTCTGCAGTACTCGGCTTGGGCAACATTGGTGCAGAGGCCGCATTGCCTGTGATGGAAGGCAAAGCCATATTGTTCAAAGAGTTTGCAAATATCGACGCATTTCCTATATGCATCAGGACTCAGGACGAGAAAGAAATTGTAAACATTGTAAAAAATATCTCACCGGCATTTGGTGGCATCAATCTTGAGGATATATCTGCCCCGCGCTGCTTCTATGTTGAAGAGCAATTGCAGGATATTGGCATTCCGGTTATGCACGATGACCAGCACGGTACAGCTGTCGTAATACTCGCAGGTATCATAAACGCGGCAAAGATTGTTGGCAAGCAAATGGAAGATCTGAAAATAGTAATAAGCGGCGCCGGTGCTGCCGGCACTGCGACAGCAAAAATATTATTGTGCGTTGGTTATGATAAAAGGATATGCACTTCAGTGAAAGAAATTATTGTTTGTGATAGTAAAGGTATAATTAATAAAAACAGAATTGACTTGAATCCCTCTAAAAAACAGCTTTCAGAACTTACGAACAAACAGCAGAGAACTGGCACGCTAAAAGATGCGCTGATGGATGCTGATGTCTTCGTAGGCGTTTCTACTGCAAATATACTTTCCAAAGAAATGATACAGGCAATGGCAAAAGACCCTATTATATTCGCAATGGCCAATCCTGTGCCGGAGATAATGCCCGATCAGGCGCTAAGCGCCGGTGCGCGTATCGCAGCCACGGGTCGCAGTGATTTCCCGAACCAGGTGAACAATGTGCTCGCGTTTCCAGGCATCTTTAGAGGGGCATTAGATGCACGAGCGAAACGCATAACAAACGAGATGAAACTGGCAGCGGCATATGCGATATCAAAATGCGTCAAAGAGCCTAGTGCAGATCACATAATACCGGATGCATTAGACAAGAGCGTTGCAAAAAATGTTGCCAAAGCCGTGAAGAAAGCGGCTAAAGAAGCTTAGATTATCTTCCCCCATCCAACAAGGTGCCACCTGCCCTGTATCTGCTTTGAGAGCGACACCCTACTGCCCTTCTCAACACAAATCGGCAGCTTTAACTTAAGCTGGCATACACTGGCTCTGGCCGATGTCACGCGACCGACGGTCTTGGCAATACCTGCTGTTATCATCAGCACGTCATTCGTTCTTATCGGCTCGACCTTCTGGAAGCCCTCTATGCCTATCACATGGTCGAACAAATCTGTCTCGATTTTTATCTCATCAACAACCTGCGGCAGTCCATTTCCTGCTATATTGCCTGCAAGACCATCGCTTCTTGTTATTGCCGGATCCAGATCTGTCTGTATTGCCACTAATCCGCCAGGATGCGCCTCCTGCAAACTTTGGCCTGATTGAATAATGTCGATGACATTTGTTTTCAATGTGAGCCATCCTTTTTCCGTTCCCACGCCTGGCCTTATCTCTATTTCATCGCCAATGCGTATAATACCAGAGGTAACAGAACCGCCGATGACGCCGCCTTGCAGCTTTGCTATCTCAGTGCCCGGTTTATTGACGTCAAAGCTGCGGGCAATAAAAAAACGCGGCTCACCGCTATCGCTTCTCTTTGGCGTAGGTATCTGCCCCTCAATTGCAGCTATCAGCGCATCCATGTTTGTACAGTGTATAGCGCTCACTGGCACGATGGGTGCGTTTTCTGCGACGGTGCCCTTGACAAACTCCCTTATCTCTTCGTAGCTCTTGAGTGCGCGCTCTTCATCGACGATATCAACTTTTGTTTGCACAATCACTATATTTCTGATGCCGACGACATCCAAAGCCTTGACGTGCTCGGCTGTCTGAGGCTGCGGGCACTTTTCATTTGCTGATATGACGAGCAACGCGCCGTCAAGTATTGCAGATCCCGAAAGCACAGTAGCCATAAGCGTTTCGTGCCCTGGCAGGTCGACAAAGCTAACAGTGCGAACGACATTTGCATCGCTAAAGCAGGCGAGGCATTTATCGCTGGTGCTGTAAGCACCGCACTTTGTGCATTTATAGAAAGTAGAATCAGCATAGCCAATGCGAATTGTAATACCGCGCTTGAGCTCTTCGCTGTGCGTGTCCGCCCACTTGCCTGTCAAGCAATTGACGAGCGAGGTCTTTCCATGGTCTACATGACCGACTGTCCCAATATTCACTTCAGGTAATGGTTTTTGATTGAAATTAATCACCTCATAAACGAAGGGAAAATTTGTTTTATTAATATCATACCTCTAAAACAATTATTGTTAAAGAGGTAACGTATTACTTTAACAATATATTTCCCTTCTCTTACGAGGAGAAGTTTTTATTAAAAACTTCTCCTGTACATGAGGAGCTTTGCTCCTCATTGTACGACTCATCCCTTTTATTTAATAATATTATTTCCGCAGTTTTCTTTTACAAAAGAAAAGCCTTACTTCTTTTCGCCTTCTTCCTTTTTCTCTTTCTTTGGCAACAGCTCCTCCAGCGCTTTAGCACCCTGTTTGCTAACTTTACAATTTATTTGAACTATGTCCTGTGCGATTGTATTGCCGCGCAAGCTCTTGCGCGCACGCTCGCCCTTGCGGGCTACAAATCCCACCCCACGGGTTACGACAATTTGTTTTCTCACTACACCCTCAATATCGCGCCTCATTGGAAAGCCGTCTTTGTCAGAGCCACCTGTAACAATGAGCTCATAACCTTCCAAGCCGAGGAAGCTTGCACTGAAAGTATCGCCGAGCTTCTTGCCAAGTATCGGGCACTCGTTCTGCGGCTTCTCGATCTGCCAGCTATTGCTCTTGTCGCTTATCACAAACTTGAAATTTGCCATAATTATGAATTCTTTCCGCTGACGCTTTCTAAGGGCATGACGCACCTTCGGTGCGTCTTTTCACTCGAAAGGGTCACGCATCCCAGTTTTTCCAGCCGGGTAAGCCTTTTTAGAAAAAAGGCTTAAGCCAAAAACTTGGCTCTTGATGTTTTGAACAACATTGGCAAAAAAGCTTAAATTCTTGTAATTTCGGCTTTAGCCGCTTTCTTGTATCGCGGATTTTTTATGAATGCCGGCCCTTTGCTGCTGGCGACAACATAATATGCGAAGCCCCGCATTTTGCGCACGGGCTCGTAATCTGCATGCCCTGGCATACTCGCTTCATCTTTCTTCGTGAAGCTCACAGGGCTGTCGTCAATTGTTACAAGCCATGTCTTTCCAGTGTTTACAAGCAGATGGCCGACTTTTTCAGGGATGTAAACGCTCTTGCCTGCTTTAACAAATACTGCTTTGAACGACTCTATTTCGTCGTCAACAGGCTTGCCGCTCCTTAATTTTCTTTTTTGTAAAATGACAATGCCTTTACCTTGGACGATCCAGTAAGTTTCGTCCAGCTTACCGACATGATAATGGCCATATGTCTTTATGTATTCGACGCCAACTTTACCCGGTTCCAATACAGTGACATTCTTTTTGCTCGAGCCGCCGCGTATCATGTAGTAGTGCACTTCTGGGCCCTTTGCATTAGGGTCCATAAGCACTTCTTTCATCTTTGCGTGCATGCGTGCTGCATAGGGCTTCATCTTATCAGTATGGAGCGCACTTTTTAATACTCTTTTGACAAGCTTCGCAGATGCAGCTGCCAAGAAACATAAGGATCGGTTTGTATTCTGTTGCAACAATCGCGGCGATATCTGCTGTCATTCTACCGGCATACTTCCAGCTACATGGCTGGGATTATGCCACCTATGATACAGGCCAGCGCACTGTGAACTACACCGGCG
>CAZZNM010000002.1:0-21594 GCA_964655805.1 uncultured archaeon | reverse complement strand
TCTTTTGTACCTGAAGACTATTGTCATACTAATCAGCAACAAGAATCAGTATCATCGTCTCTTTTTCTGGCACCCTAGTAATTAGAGGTCTTTTCTTTGGGTATCTTTCTTTGGCTTCCTTGTATATTTTCTTGACGTCATGCCCATGCGCCACTATTTTATCATCTATGATAGCAATCCATTCTCCGACGTATTTGCTTAAATTCGCTTTTAGAAAATAATTGTAGCTCTTATCCATATGTATCACTAATTAAGATATTGATTTTAGTTATTAAAAGCTTGAAAAATCGCGCCGTTACTCGTAAACAACATCCAGGCAGATGCCTGCGGCAACGGTCTGGCCCATGTCGCGTATTGCGAAGCGCGCAAGCTCAGGCATTTCTGACTGCTTCTCGATTATGATCGGTTTTGTCGGCTTCACTTTGATGACAGCCGCGTCGCCTGTCTTGATGTAGTCAGGGTTCTCAGCGACTGTTGCGCCTGTCTTTGGATCGAGTTTCTTTGTTATCTCCATGACCGTGCAGGCAATTTGTGCTGTGTGGACGTGGAAGACTGGCGTGTAGCCCTTGCTTATCACGCTAGGGTGGTTGAGAACAATTATCTGGGCAGTGAATTCCTTAACAGGGCGTGCCGGGTTGTCAGGGTGGCACGCTACATCGCCGCGCTTGATATCTTTCTTGCCGACGCCGCGGACATTGAAACCGATGTTGTCGCCAGGGCCTGCTTCCTGCACCTGCTCGTGGTGCATTTCTATGCTCTTTACTTCACCCTGCGTCTTTGAAGGCATGAACATTATCTTGTCATTTATCTTGAGTACACCAGTCTCTATGCGGCCGACAGGCACTGTGCCAACGCCTGTTATGCTGTAGACGTCCTGTATCGGCAGTCGCAGTGGCTTGTCAACTGGCTGCTCAGGCACCTTGAAAAGATCCAGCGCCTCAACAAGCACAGGGCCCTTGTACCAGGCCATCTTGTCGCTCTTCTTTGCAACATTGTCGCCGATATATCCAGATGTAGGAACAAAGTTAATCTCCTCGGTCTTGAAGCCGACGCCCCTGAGGAGCTTTGTCACTTCCTCCTTTGTCTTGTTGTATGCTGCCTCTTCGTAGTTGACAGCATCCATCTTGTTTATCGCGACTATAAGCTGGCCGACACCCAGAACACGCGCAAGATACGCATGCTCTTTTGTCTGGTCCTGCACGCCGTCCTTGGCTGAAACTACTAATATAGCGCCGTCTGCCTGCGAGGTGCCTGTGATCATGTTCTTTACAAAGTCACGGTGGCCAGGTGCGTCGATTATTGTGAAGTAATACTTCTGGGTATCAAACCTCTGGTGCATTATATCTATGGTAACGCCTCGTTCGCGCTCCTCCTTGAGACGGTCCATTATAAAGGCGAACTCGAACGTTTCCTTTTTCAGCTCCTTTGCCAGGTCTTTCAGCTTTCTCAGCGCGTCATCACGGATATTGCCGGTATCATAAAGCAATCGTCCGACTAGCGTTGACTTGCCGTGGTCTACGTGACCGATCGTTACAAGATTCATGTGTGGTTTCTTGTCTGCCATAACTACCCTTTTACTTTGTAAATATTGTTTTAGTAATATTTATATCTAAAACAATAATTGTTTTCGATACATCATATACCGAAAACAAATAAGTCTAGACCATATTACTGGTCTAAAATCTCTTAGCTAAGTGTTTGCTAATCTTTTTAAGCTTTATTTAGCACGGAGCTTGCGAGCGGATTTATCTTTTAGCCCTTTGTTCAGCGTCCTTGATCTTTCTCGCGTATTTAACGCCGCTCTCTCCCGAAGGCCCCATGCGCCGAACGAACGTTCGACGATATCTCTTTTCATTTTCTTAAGCAGGTTCAATTTACTCACCATATATTTCACCTAGAGTATACCAGTAATGATTACTATAATTAAATATTGTTCGTCGTCAAAACTAACTAACAAATTCGACGCCAGGAAATCCCCTGAAGGCAGGATCGCCAGTCAGGAACTTCATGCCGTTTTTGATGGCATATACGTATCCTATACAATCGGCATATGACAGGCCCGATTTATTATTTGCCTTCCTGAACTTCGAAGCCGCAATTAGTATTTCTATATCAGGATCTACAGCAAGAACCGATATTATTCTAGTAAATTCATCCGCTTCTTTCTCGGAGAATTCTCTGAGTATGGCGTGATGTATTTCTATAAGATTAGTTGGGGCTAAAACACCTATATCTTCTTCGAAATATTTTTTGTGACTTTCGCTGCCCTTGAAATATTCTATGACCGCATAGCTGTCGTAGAAATACATCATTCCCAACCCTTTCTCATCTCATTCTTTATTTTCTTGGTATCCTCTTTGAATTTTAGCTTGCCGAACAGGGCCTTTATCTTTTCCACGTCTTTCTTTTTTCTTATTTCGACAATCAATTCATCTTTCTCCGTTATATTCTCACTTTCCACAACCTCTCTGGGTATCACTATACCCAAGGAATTTCCCCAATGGCGTGGTTTTACCTTTATTTCCATAATACCTACCTAGTTATACTAGAATATAATTATATTTAAAGATAACTATTTGAAATAGTCTACTGCATTTCTGAATATCTTCAATCCGCCGCCCTCTTCTGGCAGCTGCTCGCGCGTCCAGCGCGGGTGTTGCAATCTGTGGACGTATGCTTCTGGATGGGGCATCATGGCATATATTCTACCACTCGGATCGCATATTCCGGCTATTGCACGCAGCGAGCCGTTGGGATTTTCTGGATATGGAGGATCCATTTCGCCATTTCTTCCCACGTTCCTTACTACAACTTGATTGCTTTCTTCAAGGGCATCCAAAACATCATCAGGTGCATAAAACTTCCCTTCGCCATGGCGCACAGGAAGATATAGTCTTTCAATGCCTCTGGTAAACACACAGGGCGAATCTTTGTCTACTTCAAGATAGACCCAGCGATCTTCGAAGCGACCTGAGCCGTTATAAGTAAGCGTTAATTTCTGCTTAAAATCGCCATACGGAAGAAGACCGCTCTTGACGAGCGTCTGAAAGCCGTTGCAAATACCAAGAACTAATTTATCGCTTTGTACAAACTCCAATAATTGATCTTCCATTTTATGCTGAAGTTGTGTTGCAAAAACCTTAGCTGAAGCTATATCATCGCCATTCAGAAAGCCACCTGGAATTACAAAAATTTGATATCCTCGTAAATTCACTTCTCCGGAAAGCAGATCTAAAACATGTACCCAATCAGCTCCGGCGCCTGCAAGCTCGAATGCATATTGCATCTCTCTATCTGTGTTCAGGCCTTCGCCGCACAATACAGCAACTCGTGGTTTAGCTTTCGATTTCATTCTGAACCACCAGCGGGTTCCAAGTTCATCCTACAACCATCACTCATTCTGTATCACCAAGACGGAAGCCGCAATAAGGCAGCTCTCTGCCGTCCAAAAACAGCGTTTCGCTATCTACTGTCAGACGCCCTTGTGATATAAGTTCAAGCGCTTTTAGATAAGCAGGTCCGTCGCCTTCTGATTTCATCCTGTCCTGCAAAGAGGATGCGTATTCTCTAAGACCAGGTTTTTGTATTGCATCCTGATCCACAATAAATGCCTTTGATTGCACGACAATAGGACCCTCATCAAAATCTTCTGTTGCAATATGTATTGTTGATCTTGTTGCAGGCTCGCCAGCAACTATGGCATCGTATACAGCATCCTCTCCTTTAAATTTTCTTGAAAGACCTTTAGAATCTACAATTTTCCTTACTTCTGCTGGAGACAATTGTGAAGAATCAAGCCTGAAGACATCTTCTCCATTGAAAACTGTTAGGTCAGCAGGGTGTACATTCAAGACCCTGCTTTTATATTCTGCCAGCAGCGGGTCTGTAACAATGTGCATATAGCCCGAAAGTGCAATAATATCTGGCTTGAACTGCCATATCTCTCTTCTCAGCATTTCATAGAATCTTTTGCGCGCACTCCAATCCTTTGGATCTAGTCCATTCTGTCTGTAAAAGTCTCTCCTACTTATGTACAAATCCTGTATTTTATTCTCTTTGCACAATTTCCTGCCCCCTGCATCTTCTTTGTCTGTGTAAGCGCCTGTAACGCGATACAATCTTCCATAATTCGAGTCTTGAAGCATAGCCCTTAGACTGCTCGCACCACCTGAGAAGAAGACTACAACGTTCATGGGCGTTTCTTTCGGTACATATAACTGTTGCATTTTTCACCAACTCAATGTTTTTTGCCATGCCTCTTTCAATTGATAAACAGGAACGCTCATGATGCTGCGGTCATCTGAATATAACGTAAGATTATTGCCTGCAATGCGCCCGATTGCTTTTGCATTACGTCCTAACAATGATTCGAATCTTGATGCATATTCTTCAGGAACCTCAACAACAAAGCGCGAGTTTGATTCAGAAAATAATGTGTAATCATTTCTTCGCATCTTTTTTGGCACCAGATCAAGATTAACGTCCATACCGTAGCTGCCGGCAAATGCTGTTTCCGCAAGCGCAATACCAAGGCCGCCATCTGAGCAGTCATGACAAGAAGCAACATAACCGTTTTTTATTGCTCTGCTAAGAGCAGCATAATTTCTTTTTGCGCGCTGTGCATCAACTTTAGGAACATTATTTCCAATCCACGCTTCGCCTGATTGAGAACCCATCATTGCGTAATATTCAGATCCTCCCAGTTCTTCATGCGTTGTGCCAACAACATACACAAGATTACCCGCACGTTTTGCGTCCATTGTTACAGACTTTCTTATGTCAGGCATGATTCCAAGGGCAGAAATCAGCAGCGTCGGCGGTACAGAAATTTTTGTTCCTGTCTCTTCATCTTTGTAGTCATTGAACATGCTGTCTTTGCCTGATATGAAAGGCGTGCCAAAAGCTACAGCATAATCATAGCAAGCTTTGCATGCCCGTACCAGTTGTGCTAATCTATAAGGGTCATCAGAAGAGGACCAGCAGAAATTGTCAAGCAGCGCGATTCGTCGTGGATCTGCACCAACTGCAATGACATTCCTTATAGCTTCATCAATATTTGATGCAGCCATGTGGTAAGTATCGATCAGTCCGTAATTTGCATTTATTCCATGGCCGATGGCTACGCCCCTGAAAGATTTTTTTCTCTGCATTTCCAATGGCCAGAGAACAGCTGCGTCACTCGGGCCGTCATTTTCAGCACCTGTAAATGGCTTGACAACTGTTTGTGCTTGAACTTCGTGATCATACATTCTTACAGTGCTTTCTTTGCTTGCAATATTTGGCCTTGCAAGCATTGCATTCAATGCCCAATCAAGATCAGGCTCTTTGAAGCTTGGCTCTTTATATTGTGGTTGCTGCCATCTTGCTTTCAGATTTTTTCTTGGAAGGCCGTTGTGAAGGAATTCCATTTCCAGTTCTGCTGCAAGTCTATCACTGTACATAACTCGAAAATATCCAGTATCATTATACTGGCCGATTACTGTGGCTTCAACGCCGCGCTTGCGTGCCCATGCAAGAAATTCATCAACTTTGTCAGGCGCAACAGCAAGCGTCATTCTGTTCTGCGATTCACTTATCAATATTTCCCAAGGCCGCATACCACTGTATTTTCGAGGAACTTTGTCTAAATATAATTCAGCGCCACCACTTTCGCGGGCCATCTCACCAACAGAACTTGACAGACCACCTGCACCATTATCAGTTATGCTGTTGTACAAAGAGCGATCCCTTGCTTCAAGAAGAAGATCAAATGTTTTTCTTTGTGTATATGCTTCATCTAATTGTACAGCTGTTGCAGGTGATCCTCTATGCAATGCCTCTGATGAGAATGTGGCGCCATGTATGCCGTCTTTTCCTGTCTTTGCACCGACTAGGACAACCAGATCGTCAGGATCTGCTTTCTTTTCATGTGTAGATTTTCCATTAATGTAAGCAGGCATGATGCCGGACGACCCACAGTAAACAAGCGGCTTGCCCATATAGCTGATGGTTCTTCCTTGCTCAACAACAGTTCCATATGGATATGAATCAAAACGGATCGAACCGTTTACAGTTGCAATGCCAGATTTGTTTCCGCCATCACGAATGCCGCTTCTGACGCCAGTCAGCATGCGTTTTGGATGAAATATTCGTGGTGGCAGAGTCCCTGAGTAATTAGGGTACATGAAACACAATATATCTGTTCTTGCAATTTCACGTGCTCCAATGCCTGCGCCCATTGTATCTCTGGCAAGGCCATCATTGCCTGTAATCGCACCGCCATACGGATCCAACGCAGAAGGCGAATTGTGTGTTTCTGCCTTGAAGGTCACATAAAATTCATCATCAAGCTTTACTATTCCTGCATTGTCGCTGAAAACAGAGACAATCCAATCAAGGCCTTGCTGTTGCAATGCTTCTGTTGCACCACGTATGTATGTTCTGAATAAAGATTCAATAACTTCTTCTCTTCCATTTTCAATGTATACAATAGTGCCATTGAAAATCTTGTGCTTGCAATGTTCACTCCATGTCTGAGCCAATGCTTCTAGTTCTGCGTCTGTAAGTATGCCACGATAAGCTTGTATCGCTTTCATTTCATCTAAATTCAAGGCCAATGTTCTTTCTCTGCTTATTTGTGTGAGTTGTTCATCACTAACATTCAGATCAATATATTCGACAGTCGGCTCGCCTTCCGAGCGCACTACAGGAACATATATACCCATTCCGTTTCTATGGCCCCATTGTCTCTTGCTTTTTACTTTCGCCCTCTGTATGAGTGGATTGTGCAAGTATGCAGCTATCTGCTTTGCCTCATCTTTGCTCACGCCTCTTAGCAAATATTGTCTTGATGTGTAAACAGTATAAGACTGACCGATTATGTGTTCCATTGCAGCACTTGCTGTTTTGCCTGTATTGTCTGTGACACCTGGCCAATAGCCGATTTCAATTGCATAGTCCCATTCCCGATCGCTGCCTAATGGTCTGAGAGAAAATTCTTGTGTTACTCTATCTGCGAAAAGCTCCTTGCCAAGAAGCTCAGCATCATTTCTTTGTATGCCAGAAATTGTGTAAACATCAATAGGAAACACAGAAGCAGAAATGTCCAGATCATCTTTTATCTGGTTTTGAAGCACGTCGCCTTCATTGACAACATCAGAAGCAACCTCAACGCGCACAGGCATGCCATGATTATGCATTGAACGTATTTATTTCTTCATGTAGTGTTTTTCCCACTCATCGACATCTTCGTCTTTTAATATCTTCTCGCTTTTGCGCTTCTTCGACTCTGGATATTTCTTTTTCCAGTATAATCCAATAACCAATCCAGCAAAAAGCCCGCCAAGATGGCCAAGATTCGCTATGCCAGAAGGCGAAAATAAGCCGATGATATCAAGCGTGCTCCAGGCAGCTGCAGCGACGACCATTGGCATGGGCACGCCAAGCGCCCACACAACCATGCGCGGCCTCAGCAAAGCAAGCGCGCCTATTACACCAAATACTGCGCCCGAAGCGCCGAGCACGCTGGTATAAAGAAAGGTCGATGCTATGCTGGAAATAAGGCCTGTTATGAAAAATACAAAAAGAAATTTTCTCTCGCCTATTGATTTTTCCAATATCGAGCCAAATGTAGCCAGCGCCAGCATGTTGTAGAGCAGATGCGTGATATCGCCGTGCAGGAATATTGGTGTGACGAGAATCCACGGGCGCTCATATACATCAGATGATATGAGGAGAAAATCTTCTGTTAATGGTGGAAATATAACTTGGATTACAAAGATTGCAGATATAAACAGAGTAAGCCACAGCGCAAGCCATCTCATGAAAAGATTTTACAACAAACAATTATAAAGAGCTACACCACGCTTCTTGCTTTCTGTCATATTTCGCTCAGCACAAAGAACTCATCATTCAAGCCATTGAGCCGTGCTTCTGCGCGTTTTCTTTCAATTGGTCTACCATCGCTGTCTAATCGGGAAATTAAATATCCTCTTTCACGTTCCA
The DNA here is from genome assembly GCA_964655805.1 of uncultured archaeon. GTDB lineage: Archaea > Aenigmatarchaeota > Aenigmatarchaeia > GW2011-AR5 > GW2011-AR5 > CAZZNM01. The sequence continues at coordinate 13,611 of CAZZNM010000002.1, read as the reverse complement.
TATATTCAGTGAGTTCGGTTATATTCCCGGCACGTGCATGTCTTACACTGTCCAGAATATCATCAAAATGCGGGTATTGCTCGCCCCCCCTGATACGCCTTTTAAGCAATCTGGCAAGTTCTCCGTAGAACAATGTACTCTTTTCTAGCTGCTGTATTGTTTCTGCATCCGGCGGGTTGTCAAAAGAAAGATTGTCAAAATAGAATCTCAGACCGTGCACAGTAGCTGTGTATACCATTGCCGCACCTTACATAGTTATGGCTCAGAGGCTTTTTAATGTTATCCTATTTTAAGAACCTTCACTTCTAGGATTTAATTGATTGATATGCTAAAATCGTTATCAACAAAGCTACGAGATGCAATGGAGCGCCTGGCTAAGGGCTCGCCGGATAAGGAGGCAGTCGGGCAGCTGATAAAAGAGATACAGCGTGCGATGCTTAGTGCTGATGTCGATGTGAAGCTAGTCTTCGCGTTAAGTGAAAACATCAGAAATCGCGCCTTTGAGAAGATTCCACCAGCCATCACGCGGCGCGAATACGTAATCAAAGTAGTCTATGAAGAATTGACAAATGTAATGGGCCAGCAAAAATCAGTAATCGAGTTGAAAAATAAGAAAATACTTCTTGCAGGGCTTTTTGGTTCTGGAAAAACTACAACTGCTGCCAAGCTCGCCCGATATTATCAGAAACGCGGCTTGAAGCCCGCTCTTGTGTGCTGCGATACAGTGCGGCCAGCCGCATATGAACAGTTGAAGCAGTTAGCTGAGCGCATAGATGTCCCGTTTTACGGCGAGAAAAGCGAAAAAGATCCTGGAAAAGTTTTAAAAAACGCGATGAAGCATATTTCTGCCGACGTGCTTATCGTCGATTCATCAGGACGAAACGCGCTGGACAAAGAACTGGTCGATGAAATAAAAGAATTGAATAAAATACTCAATCCCGATGAAAAAATTCTCGTGATTCCTGCTGACATCGGCCAGGCAGCAAAGCAGCAGGCCAACGCCTTCCACGAGGCGCTGCAGATTACAGACGTCATTGTAACAAAACTTGATGCTACAGCAAAGGGCGGCGGCGCGCTCACTGCATGCTATGAAACTGGCGCTAAAGTTAAATTCATCACAGTCGGCGAGGCCGTAGAGGATCTGGAATTATACGATCCAGAAAAGTTCGTTGCTCGCCTGCTGGGCATGCCAGACTTGGAAACACTGTTAGAAAAGGCGAAAAGCGCGATAGACGAAAAGCAGGCAGAAAAAATCATAAAAGGCGACTTTGATCTGGAAGACTTCTACTCTCAGATCGAGGGCATGCAGAAGATGGGTCCTCTGTCAGGCATATTCGACATGCTTGGCATGGGGAAGATGGGTAGCAAGTTCGATCTTGACGTGCAGGAGGCGAAGATGAAGAAATGGAAGTACGCCATACAAAGCATGACCCGCGAGGAAAAAGCAAATCCAGATGTAATAAATAGCTCACGTGTCCGGCGCATCGCCAAAGGCTCTGGCTTGCAGGACAGCGATGTGCGCGAATTAATTAGCAACTACAGCAAAGCCAAGAAAATGATGAAAAAGATCTCGCCGAACAAGCTGAAGCGTGGCGGCATGGCCGGGCTCTTCAGGCAGTTTGGGATGAAATGATTTATAAGATTTTCTTTAAATCAGCTTTACTTCCTAAACTTGTACTCGCCTAGTCTGATCTCCTCGACCTGCGCAAGCTCTTCGTCCGGTTTCTGTGTAGTCCGTATAGAATAAACCTGCCTTGCCCATCCCTGCATTCCTAATTCTTTATAGCAGAGATCAGAGAGGTCACATCCCAGTTTTTCCCCTGCTCCGTTGTTTCTGAGGTAGTTAAGAAGTTGCTGATTTGTTCCTACACGTTTTAGTTCAACTGACTTGTCTTTCTTCCCGAACAAAGACATACTATTTAATGGGCAACAAAGTTCTTATAAGTTTGCAGATTAACCCACAAACTTCAGAAACTCGAATCCAGTACTAACAAAATATTTTCTATTAACATACAAAATCCGCGCCTGCTCAGGTTTATAAGTTTTACTAGCGATTATTTATCAATAAAATATGCATTCGCAAAATGCGGATGCACATTTCTAACAGAAAAGCCGTAGCAACAAGTCAAGAACGATCAAAATTGCGCAAGCCGGCTTTCTGTCAGCGCTTGTGGAATGAGCAGCAAGCTGCAAGCATTCCCCTGGCTGTGTACAATAGAAAGGTGATGAAAGTGGAAATTCAGGCTCCTATGAAACAGATGGGTTATGATCGCGCAATAGTTGTTTTCTCGCCAGAAGGCAGAATGTACCAGGTCGAATACGCCCGCAAGGCAGTGGAAAAAGCGACAACAGCAGTAGGCGTTGTCTTTGCCAGTGGCGTGGTGCTCGTAGCTGCAAGGACATTGCAGCGGCTGCTCGTCCCTGAGAGCGTGGAAAAGATATCAAAGCTCGATGAGCACATAGGCTCTGCTTCTGCAGGCATTCTTGCTGACTCCCGCGTGCTTGTTGATTACGCGCGCGTGCGCTGCCAAGTCAATCGCTTGACGTACAACGAGCCCATAGAAATCAGCGCCCTTGTCAAAGACGTTTCTGACAGAAAGCAGAGATTCACCCAGATCGGCGGCATAAGGCCATTCGGCGTATCGCTTCTTGTCGGCGGTGCAAATGATGCGCCGCATCTCTTTGAGACAGACCCGAGCGGCACGCTGCGCGAATGGAAAGCGCAGGCAATCGGCCGCGGCGCAAAAGAAGCCAAGAAAGTGCTTGTCGAGGAATTCAAGGACGGCATGGCAAAGGACAAGGCCATAGACCTTGCATTGAAGGCGCTGAAGACAGGCGAAAAAAAGATCGCAGCGCGCGCTGTGGAGATAGGCATTGTTGAAGCCGGCAAGTTCCGACTGCTTGAAAGGACAGACGTCAAGGAACTCGTGAAGAAATTTGTGTAAATTTTTCTTTTTTATTGCAATACTTTAAAGTAGAGTCGTCCGTCTTCTTCCCGGACATCAAGATTTTTGCGGTAGAATGCTGCAGTTTCTTCTAGCCTGCTTCTTACTGTAGCCATATCTTCTCCTTTGGCTGGAACAAGATAGGGCGCACCATCGGCAGGCTTGTTCATAAAGCCAAGGTATTCCTTGAAGTAATCCTGTGACCTTCGCAAATTTATCCCATATTCTATGGGACCTGTATGCTCAACATGAATAATATCACCAACTTTCGCTCCAGTGTCTCGCCAGTATTGACCAAAGCCGCTTAGGTACGTGCCTTTTTTCGGATCGCCTATAGAGGATTCATCTTTGTCTCCGGCAGTAACATGAGATACAAATCTTTTACCATCTTCTGCTATAATAGTGAAATCTATCTTAAAGCCTGGAAACATGCTTCTTGCCTTGGTGGGAAAATGTGCGATACTGTAATCCAAAGCAGACGGTGTCAATTCCTTCTCAAAATAATTCTCGCCGACGTACGAATATGCGTTTCGTGAACGAGAGCGGGAAGCAAGCTTTGTATTAGAGCCTGCTTTAGAGCCCTTTGTACTTCTTCTGCCGCGAGGCCTGCCCCTTCGCGAGACATGGGCAGTTTCTGGTTCAGAAGCATTGTTGAGATCAACGGCATAGTTTCCCACAATAACATTCACGTCAGGGTATGCGTCATTCAGCGCAGCTCTTATTTGATCCTCAAGCTCGAGCTCGGCCTTTTCGCCACGGGGATTCGGGAATTCTATAGCTTTGAACCGGCCGTTCTGCACTTCTTTTGCTTTGTAGTGCTCGCCAAGGCTTTGCAATGCGCGGTAGGCTGCCGATTTTTCATCAGTAATAGGAAATGTAACATGTGTCTTTCTTTTTACCCGGCCCACGACCACGTTAAGATCGCCTGGGGCCTGAGGCGCATTAGCCCTCTCCTCTTCTGCTATTTTTGTAATAGCATCCAGATATCTGGGCGCATCTGCAAACATCTCGCGTATCAGTCCTTCTCGACTTGAGAAGAAATCAGCGTTCCTCGCTGCTTCCAGCGCGTATACTGTCCTTTCAGAGCTAAGCAATTCTTCCAGTATTATCTGCTCTATTCTTTGCTGCATAGGAAAGCCATGTCAGAAAAATATAAAAGCTGATGGCTTAGCGTCTATATTTCCTGTAAAATGTCTGTCAGTCCGCGAGAGCTAACGACAAAGCCGAACAATGTGCCAATGACCGATAATGAGCCGCGTTTCTCGTACTGGTATTCCTTGGCTATCTCGACCAGGTCGCGGAGAATAATGCAGTTGTAGCCCTTTTCAGACGCACTTCTTGCTGTCGAATCCACGCACCGCGACGCGTAAACGCCTGTAAAAATTAAGGTCTTTATCCCCTTCTTTTTCAGGTATTCATGCAACTTTTTGTTTGTAAAGGCATTGTAATGCGTCTTGATAAATTCTTTGTCCCCTTTCTGCGGCTTGAGTTTGTAATAACCGAAGCCGCGCGTCCCGGGCTTGCATATGTGAGGCATTACGACCTTTCCAGATTTCATTACAGTGCCGAAATTGGGCGGCATATACTCGATATCTTCTATCATCCTTGTCCATATAACCGGAATGTGCCGCTCGCGTGCGAGGCTGATGAATTTTCCCAGCCTCGGCAGCATTCGGGTAATCGGCGAGACATCCAGCTTTCGCCTCCTCGGAACCATACCATTAGGCGAGCAGTAATCATACTGCATGTCTATAACAAGCAATGCGGCCTTGGATCTTACCAGCTTCTCGATCGCTTCACGTTTTTTCTTATTCATAGTCTATTCTTGCAACTCGGCCATATAATTAGTTTCCAATCTATGCCTGGAGATCCTGTAAAATTTTCCTTGCGGCTTCCGGGCTTCTTTGGAAGTCATCAGCCATCAAATGTCTAGTCAAGCTTCTGGACAAAAAAGATACGATATCTTCTTCGGGCATATAATCTGATAATGCATCTGCTAATTTAGCAGCATGCTCAGCAGCGCTGCCAAGTTCGCTGTATTTCACAGGACCAAGATTTAGCCGCGGTTTAGCAGATATTCTTTCAAGTATCGCCGCCTTTTCACTGTCTGACAGCATATTGGAATAAGCAATCAGCTCAGCAGCATGATACTGATGTCCCAGAAGACTGTAAATAAACCTTGAAACATCTTCGACAAAAGTGGGTTCTGGTTCTCCATCTATGAGTTTATACTTTTCAATCTCAACTCCAGTCTCGAAGTCTGAAACAACCTCACCGCCAATCTGCCGTGCAAACTCAAGCAGAGATTGGCGCACTTTTTGGTCGACATGACTGTATAAATCAAAATGGCTGCTGTCAGCTGTCGGTTCAATCCTGTTTTTGCCCCGGCCTTCGTAATGCACAGCCCAACTTGCTCTGGCACTGCCACCTAACAGAGAAACTTCAACGCCCTTATAGTAACACGTGACTGATCTACCATCATGCTCATATACGTAGTTGTCTGCAAAGCGTTTGACATTGGCTGTCTGGTCCACATCACACAATCTGGACAAATCTTTACTGAGCTGGCCGATATATTCATTTAATTCTCTCGTGTGCATTTCATTCACCAAGTTCCAAACCGCCTTTTAATCTTTCGATTGCTTCCTTTGCAGCTTGAGGACTGCGCTGAATATCCCTCAGCATTACAGAGGTTAGACGATTCGATAAAAGCCTTACAACATTCGCCTCAGTAATTCCAAGATGTTGCGAGAGGTCTGCGATGTCCCTAGGCGACATATTTCTGCACAGTTCTGATATCTGAGTAAGGCCAACATTCAAGTTCGGCCTGCTTCCGGCAAAATTTTGAAGATGCCGTCTCTCGGCGAGCGTTAGGCCAGTTTGTTCAAGATTGCAGTAATAATAAACACCTTCAATGTATGCGCCAGAGGGCATTGTGATTCGCCTGAAACCATGGTCCTCGATTCCAGGAATCTGCTGCAGCTCGTTTTTTGAGAATTCGCCGTACGCGAACGAGAAACCCTTCTCCCGCAAGTCATCCAGAAACAAATCCATCACTGCATGACCAAGTGTATTTACAAGAACGCGGTAAGCACCCTTGTCAGCAACCTCCCAGACAAACGGCATATAATCGGTTATGCGCGCTGCTTTGCCGTGAGGCGCGGCTTGCAGAAGCCCGAGCACGGCAGGCGGCTCGTGAATTTCGCCAAGTTCGTCGATGTTTTGCGATGCTATCTTGACGTAGCCCAGTTGGGATATGCCACTGTAAGTGTGCAGATGTATTTCGTAACGCCCGGGACCCTTCCATTCACTTTTCAGCAAAAGATTTCCAGGAACAATCTCATCGTCGCCGACAAGCGACAGGTCCTGGTCGATCGGAAACCCGGCCAGTCCGGGGAAAGTCACTTGGTCATGGCTGTCGAGCCTTTCGAATCTGCCCTTGCCGTTATATCTTATTGTGAAGCGCGCCTGATCCCTGCTGAAAGAATCGTGCCTGACCATCGGGTGCCGGCCTTCATAGGTGACTTCCTCGACGCTGCCGTAATCCTCGGCGCTGAACAATATTGTATATTTCCCTATACCGCTGCTTTCATCACTATTCCTTCTTGTTTCAATTTCTGCATTTACGCAAAGACGAATCACTGAATTTGCGTCTGCATAATGCCCGAAGCCATAATTTCCTATCCCGACCGGCTGTCCCAGGGTCTCGCCGAGCTGCTCAAGAAAGCCGATAGGTCGATACGCCGAGATCCATTTGTCCCTGTCCCGCTCGCTGAGTTCTCTCATTCGGCAAGCCGCCTCAATCTTTCTATTATTTCTCTGGCTTCGCCAGGACTTGCTTGAAAATCTCCCCGGAGAAGGGCGCTTGCCAGCCTTTCGGAAAGGAATTGCGAGACCCCCTCGCCATTCATGCCGAGGGATTCGGCGAGATCCTGCACGTCGCGTGGCGTCATGCTTCTGTAAAGATCAGATATTTGTGTCGGACCTAGATTTAGATTTGGCTTACCTTTAGCAAATTCGATTAAAAGAGTTCGCTGGTCGCTAGTCAAGCCTTTGGACGCCGCATTTCTAGATTCTACAACATGATCCCATCCAGAATTATGATGATAATATATTCGCTGCATTGGAACGGGCTCGATACCTGCCAAGGAAGCATAAAGAAATCTATCATTCCTGTTGAAATTGTACGTTGTCCATATACGGCTAACCTGAGCCTTCTCGAATTCTGCCAGTGAGCCAAAACGAAAGCCCTTAAATCCCTCTGCTTTCAGGTCGCCAAGTATATCACCTAAGACATTCTCCCCTATCCGCCCGATCAGAAATCCTACATCCCTATCCCCTTCCTTCCAGAGATCATACAAGTTGTAAGCTGCCTCGAACCAATTGGACATTGGAATCATGTCCCCGTCAGAGAACCCGTCTCTGCGCAACTGCTCATAGAAATCCGACATGTATCTGGTGTTAAAACGTTCAGGATCCTGCAAAACCACGGACACATATCCAAGAGGAATTTCACCTGTGTCTCTTTGAAGTACGACATCGTAATGGATGTCGCATGTGCCGTCTGGTATATGGCTGTGATTTCCTCTTTCCAAGCCGGCGTTCCTTACGACGTAAACCCTTTGCGGCGAGACTTCACCCAAGTCGATATCTATCTTTGGAAGCGAAAATATGGTGAAAGCAGTCTGTTGTATACTGTCATGGCCTATTAGTCCAGGAAAGACTATGTCACTATAATCGTCCATCCTCTCGAATCGGCCATTCCTGTAAACTGCTTCAAGACGGATATTTTCTTTGTCAGGAACAAGTGGATGCGACCCGAAAAAGTGTATCCTATCTACCGAGTCAGAATTTTCGGCTAGGACTATGGTATAGCAGCCTCGTCTCCATACCCTCGGCGCAACCACAACCGCTGTTAAATAGCGAGCATTCTCCACACCGCCTTCGTAATAAAAACCGGAATAGGGATTATATTTTAGTCCTACATATTCCCCAAGAACTTCTCCAAGCTGTTCAAGAAAGCCCAAAGGCTGATACTGCATCATCCAGTTGTCGAATTCTATTTGAATACCTACAGTCATACAATTCACCTGATCTCCCTGAGCCTCTGTATGGCCAATCTGGCTGCATTCGGACTCCTTTGCACTTCGCTCATCAAAGCTGCAACTAGCCTGTCAGACAAAAACTGCACGGCATCTGCGTCCGGCATGCCAAGTGCTTCGGCAAGCTGTTCAAGGTTCTTCCCAGTCGTCCTTCTGTAGATGTCCGACATCTGGACAAGGCCTAGGTTCAGGTTCGGCCTTTCAGAGCCGTGGCCGTAAAGCGCGCGTGAAACATAGTCAGACACCTGCTCGACAAAATTGGTGCTAGGAACTCTGGTATCCACTGGTTCATATATGCCGGATATTTCTGTAAATGTGTCGGTATCGAAAGGGCTGTAGCCATTGTGCAACGCAAAATCCAGGGCAGCCTGTCTGAGGGCTGGGTCGTCACCATGCCTTGTCAGGAAATATTTTGTGAAATCGTTCAGGTACCGTGGGGATTCTAGACATGTTAGCCTTGCTTCAAGCATGCCGCAGAGCGAAAAGACCTCAATGCCATGATAGACTTCAGGATAATCGTTATGAGTATAACGCCTTACAACCGTTGTCGGGTCTGTCGCACGCAACTTATCCAGTTGCACGGCCAGCTGGTCCATATACGCTTTTACCCGCTCAACAGCGAGCCTGTGCTGAGAAAAAACTGCGGGCTCTCTGCTGAGCATCCTGTCAAGTTCTACGTCTGAGCGATATGGCCCTAAATCATCTGAAATATCCTTCTCTGTTATTTTCTGATAATTAATATATTTCTCTGTCTTTTCCTTATAGTTTGGAATTATATATCTCGTACCCATGTCAAGCACCTATCTTGCCCCTTAATTCTTCTATAAGTTCTCTTGCGCGCTCTGGACTTGTCTGGAAGTCTTGCATATACACACTGGCCAGCCTGTCCGAGAGGAAGGCTAGAGTATCTTCTGGATCCGCGCCTGTATATTCAGAAATTTCGGCCACACCCATTGTTCCAAGTTTCATGCATAGCTGCGAGATATCGACAATCCCAAGATTCATGTTGGGTTTTCCGGCTAGAAAACCAATAAGGCGGCGCATATCTGGGTAACTTAACTCACGCTCTTCGAATCCTGATAGATCAATAAAATATGCTCGCATAGCCCCTATGACGGGTTCATCGCAGGCTGGCTCATAGCTGTAGTGCAATCCTGATATGTAGTCAGCAAGATGCTTTCTTTCGCGTGCCTCTGCGTGAAGCGTTGCTTTCGAGTAGCCCTTTCTTTTTGCCTCAGAAAGGACGTGCTGCATCACGATTTCGCCTGTTCTTTGCGCAATATAGGTTTGTCTACTTGGAAAGTCGGCCAGCCAGCGATACAAGATGACTATAGAACTGACGTCAGGCTCGAAAACCCCCGCTGAGGCCAGTTTGTAATCGATGCCCTCGTGTGCGAATTCTGCATCATAGTGTGTGCCGCACGGTATGAGCACGCTGCTCATTCTACTGGCTGAAAATATTTCGCATTCATGTGATGACGGATCCTGCACCATTTCTCTGATTTCTAATCTTTCAAGTACCTGTGATGTATCTTTGTATGAAAATGGGAACACACCTTGCATCCTTGGAATATACTCTCCTACTGCGATTCGTTCTAAAGCCATTGATCTTACCTCATGTACATCTCAAGCGCCTCTTCCAAGGTCATCTTGTCGTCCTTCCGAACAAAGCGCTCCTCGCCCGCGAACTTCTTGCGCTCGGGCAGGCGCCGCTTTGTTTCTGCTGCGCCTGAGAACTTGCGCCTGATGCCGTAGAGCTCGAAGTCTTCTGGATTGCCCCTGTAGCCGCTGACGTCCTCAGTGCGCCTGGCCACTGCCAGATGAACGCCGTTGCTGCCGGCCTTGTAGAAACCGGAAACAGGCAGCAAATCAAAACCGTAGTTTTCTATGCCTCTTGCCAGATTCTGCAGGCGCTGTTCCTGCACGGTCCACGGAAGCGCTGTTATGAGCAAGCCGCCTGGCGCAATAATTCTATTAGCTTCAATCAAGGCGTCCTCTACCTCGCGCTTGCCGTTGTACTGGTTAAGGTAGTGAAGCATGTATGACATGACCACAGCATCCACGGAAGCGCAGGGCAATGTTGTGCCCGTTGCTGTTGAATTGATGTAATAATTATGCACCCCCAGACTGCCGTTCACCTTTCGCCCAATGTCAAGCATCTTTGGGTCGATATCGATGCATATGGTTGGACGCTGTATTCCCAGGTGGTACAGCGCCTGCGAAACGCAGCCGTGTGCAGAGCCTATGTCCGCCACAAGGGTCTGTCTTCCTTGCGTCCTGTCCTCGGCGTCTATAACCCGTGCAATTGCTCGGTTCGTCATTGCAGAGAATGTGTTCTCCCAGTCTTCTGTGTAAAGCTTGGCATACCGGTCGCCAAGCGGAGTATCAGCTATCTGCTTGTATCCTGACTCGCCTACGCCGCGCCACATGGACTGGAGCAATATAGCCTGGGTGAATGCAGGAGGCTTGTCCATCTTCGGCATTGACAGCATGCCCTCCATGAACTTTCTTGCATCGTCTTCTGTCCTGGTCTCAAACAGCTGGCGCTCCCATTCCTCCGGTGCGACGCCCTGGTAAACCTTGTCAACGATGGCAAGCTTGTATTTGACCAGGCGCATCTTGTCCGAGCTTATGGTGCGCGGCACAAAGTTTCTTGGCCTTGGGACATCATACTCTTCAACTATCTCGTCCACTGCGTCCTGCATCATCGCATCAAGAACAGGACTTCTTGTAATAGTATAATATACGGATACCGGCGCACGCTGTACACGCGGGCGCCATACGCGACCCGGCGGCTGTTCGTATTCGCGCGGAGTAAAAGGCGGCTCTGCATGGATGAATGTAGCTGGCCGGTCGCCTGTCGACAGGTCAGCGGATTCGCTCATCGCATCGGTAATGAAAAGAACATTCACCTTGCCGGTTTTCCACGCGCTAACTATATCATATCTCTGACTAAAGGGTGTGCCACCTTCTATTTTTGCAGCTCCAAACCTCTGGTTGTCCTGCACAAAGTCATCTATTATACCTGTCTTCAGCGGCGTGTAGACGACAACCTTTTCTCCTGCACCAATCTGCCTTTCGATCAGGCCGTTTATAGCAGCTCTTTTTGATTGAGGCCCATTGTAATCTGCAAGGGCAGGAACGAGAGACGGATTGTATTCTGCCTGGCGCAGCCTTATAAGCTTGTCGCCAAGAAACGCGCAGTTTTTCCATACGGCAAGATATGCTTCTGCCTCTTGTTCGCTCAGGTCCACATAAAGATAATTGTCGTCGTTATAATCCGGCAATCCGAGTTCGTCTTTCATCTGGGCCTTGGTAAGCCTGAACCACTGGTGCCGATCGATCATCTTTCTTACGGCTTCTGGGTCGCTTTCAAATCTCCATTGCCTTGGATCTGGATATGCATCCGGGTCAAGGGCCCACAAGTAAGTGCCCATTTCATTCAGCATATTGGCTGGCATGGTAGCCGACGCAAGCACAAGAGGCATGTCCCTGTATTGCTCGATCAGAGGTTGCAGATTCGCAAACCTGTTGGAGTTCGGATTCTTTGTATTGTGGCATTCATCCAGCGTGACAATTCCAAATCCCATCTTAGCAAGTTCTCGCTGGTACCGGTTGTTGCCCCGATCCATTTGCATTTTGTCATAATTGACAACGACAAAATCTGTATCGCCGTTGACCCTGGAAAAATCGCCATATGTAAATATCGGAACTACTCCTTGCGGTCTCCTACCAAGCATCTCTGCATAATAATTTATCTCGCTCGCTGTCCATGCGCCATGCTCATAGCCGTTATCAAGCATAGATGATTTAGGCGCGAATACGAGGCCGCGGGTTCTCTGGCCCGTTCTCTCTTCGATGCGCATTTTTCCCATGACCGGAACGAGTGTTTTGCCCATTCCTGTTCCGTCGTTAAGGACAATCCTGCCATAGTCCTCCAGCGCCTTAACACGTATAGACTGCGGAAAACTCGGCCAGCCGTTACGCTGCACAGATTCGTAGAACTGCAGGTATGACTCCAGCTTCTGGATAGCAGCTTGCAAGATAGCCCTGCCGACCTGCTGCCCGCCATGATCATTATTTCCGTTTCCATTGCTGTAGCTACCACTACTATAAGCCATGTTCACCACCATAAAGTGGTGTTAGATGATAACTTTAAAAGGCTTTTGACGCCTAGTGCAGAAGTTGCAAGAATTTTATATTCAAGGCTCTGCACAGTAATAACAGGATGGTCAACTATTCAGGCGACGTGCCGCGTGTCGGTCAGGTTCTGAAGGATTTCGAGCGAAGGCATCCTAGAAAGCGCCCTCGATTTGAACTGCAAAAGAACGGTCAGTCAATAGATTATCTGACTTTCGAAGCTGAATACAACGCGACATTGAGCGCAACGAAGTGAAGGAGCTTGTCAAGAAATTCGTTTGATCAGAAAACGTGCCTCCGGTGCTCGAAACTCATTCCTGTTCTTTTCTGTTCGCTGCTTTCTGCTTCCTTCCTTATGCGGGTTATCAGATCTCTGTTCGTTCGGATATACTCTTCTGCAGTCATTTCAACGCCGTCTCTCGCGCCGTGCGGCGCATGACTGTAATGCGGCATCTGCTCGTGCTGCATGCACACACTGTAGAACTCCTTGAGCTCTGTTTCCAGCCATCGCAAGACTTTGCTCCATTCAATATTGTTTCTTGTCCAGTATGTCGGCGGCATGCGCAGCATATCTTTCGAGCTTTTAAATATCTTCCTTTCCATCTATTTTTGGTTACTGCAAGCCACCTCAGAATACATTTGTACAAGAAGGCGGCCTGTTACACGGTGATTGAATGGTTACAGTTGAGGACGCGATTATAGCGCGTTATACAAAAGACGGAAAGCATTTCGAAATTCTAGCCGACCCTGCAATAGCTTACGACCTGAAGGAAGGCAAGATTGTTTCTCTCAGCCGGATGCTTGCAGCCAACATTATATTTACTGACGCAAAGAAGGGCACCAAAGCAGGCACAGTCGATTTGCAGACGGCATTTGCCACAACTGATGTAGAAAAGATATCAGAAATTATAGTTAAAAAAGGAGAATTGCAGCTCACCACCGAATTCCGCCGCAAGAAGACAGAAGAGCGCAGGAAGCAGATAGCAACATTCATAAGCAAGCATGCAATCAACCCGCAGACAAAGATGCCGCACCCGCCAGACCGCATACTCAATGCAATGGACATAGCCAAAGTCAATGTCGACCCGTTCAGGCCAGCAGAGCAGCAGATCGATGACGCGATAAAGGCATTGAAGACAGTACTGCCCATAAGCATGGAAGAGGCAGAGCTGAACATTGAAGTGTCTGCACAGTTTGCAGGCCGCGCATACGGCATGCTGAAAGAATACAACATCCAGAAGGAGCAGTGGCTCGCTAATGGCTCATTGATTGTCAAGATAGCAATTCCTGCTGGCTTAAAAGAGAGCGTCTACAGGCGCATAAACGCGCTCACAGCGGGCAACGCAAGGATAGTCGAAGAGGTGAAAAGATGACAGAAAGAAGATTAGTGATTCCCGGTGACGTGCTGGGCAAAGGCCGCGCAG
>CAZZNM010000001.1:7295-24428 GCA_964655805.1 uncultured archaeon | reverse complement strand
ATTCTGACTGTATGGCAAGTTTCAAGAAGGTCGGAAACGTAAGAGGGGTTCTTGATAAATTAAAAGTTGTACCTGGGGAGGCCGTGGAGACATCAAACTCTCCCCAAGCGCTGAAGAGTGCAGAAGACATTCTGGACAGCATATTTAGAAAAACGCAAGAGGCAAATTCAGAGTTCGCAAACGAAATATTCCGGGTTTACAGAAGAGACATGGAAGCCTATGCTGACTGTGTCGTTGTAGATGGGGAAGGGAGAAACGTGCTTAAAGGCGAATACTGGGCCACCATCTGGGGTTATAGCAATCCGGAATTCCTCCTGCCGCCATCGATGATAGAACTTCTTCAAATGACCGTAGACCTTAGAGATATTGTGTACCCGTTGGTTCCAGAAGACAACATGGTTCTGTTTTTCCTCGAAAAAGACTGGAATAAACTGAGAAGTGTAGTTGGTATACAGCCACAAGTGTCCGGACATGTAGGCAGCGAATCAATTTTGCGTGTACATGTTAATCCACCTCCGACACACAAAGATCCATTTGGACCTGCGGCCATGGAGGCTCGGGAAATTGCGGTTGGCAGACTGGGATTCTGGGAAATAGCGGGGAGGTATTACCCTAGGATCTGGATACGTGGTCATCCTGCATCTTCTGATGTTTACATTTCGCCGCTTTGGGCAGGGAAGGCGCTCGCGGACGGAATGCTCTTAGAGTACATGAAACCCAGAAAGCAGCATTATTTGAGACTAGAGATTACAAAAGAAGTTGACATGGAATATCCTGATTATGTAGAAGCTGCTTTCCACACCTATCTGGCTGACGAGCGTGTCAATGGGACATCTCTTCTCCTGAGATATGCGACACCAGACCCAGTTTGGAATAGCAAAACCTTTTTCAAGCACAAGTAATTGCATTTTAAAACCAAACCCTTAAGAATGTTCCTTCTATGCTATAACTATGTATTCGCTAGGAATAGTCAGAGCTGGCAACTACAGCAGAGAAGATTTGGAGGATATAGGTAGAAGAATAGCTAGCTCTTTTCAAGGGCGCATTGGAAGCGTCGAGATAGAAAACTTTCCAGATACCGACATGCTGGAGAAATATTTTGTGAGGGAAGATGGCATGTCTGCATTTGATCTCGTATTCATTTCACATTTCGTGGAACAGTACTATCCGAGAAATGATATGCTGCTCTGCATAATACCCTACCCAATTTCCGGACCTAACAGGGGTACGTTTGCAGACGGTCTATGTACAACTCAGAGCCGTCCGTCATTTGTGTCAACATACCAACATTATATGTCCCCAGGGATGCCAGCATTCACGTCCAGAGTATCTAAAGTTGGCGCTCATGAAATCGGGCATTACTTCGGACTCGAACATCACGAAAGACTTGCAACGACAGGCAGCGGCAAGCCTTGCCTGATGTCTCCCGTGCCCGCATTTGAGAACGAAGCTCCAGGCACTGTAATGGACAGACAGGATTACCGTTTCTGCAAGCATTGTTACGACAAGCTTCCTGCACGCTGATTGTATTTTAAAAGATTGCCTTAAACAATAATTGCTGATAACTGTGGCACTAAAAAAGCAATGGTACGAAATAGTATCGCCAAAGATGTTCGGCGAAAAGGTAGTGAGCGAGACGCCGGCTGTCGAGCCAAAGCACTTGATCGGCAGGAAGGTTGTATTCAGCATGCTCGACCTTGAAAAGGATTACACGAATTTCTATATTAAGGTCGAGTTCCAGATAGACCGTGTAGATGGCACTCGGGCTTACACGAAATTTGTCGGCCATGATATAATGAGGGAGCGCATCTATCGCATGGTTCAGCGCCGCGTCAGACGCGTTGACTGCATACAAGATGTTACAACAAAGGATGGAGTTAAATTACGTATAAAAACCGTGTTCACTTTGATCCGCCGCATGAACACAGCTATAAAGAGTGCGACGCGCGCAAAATGCAAGGAAGTCGTAGAACGTATAGTATCAGAAACAGATTTCGAAGATCTTGCAAAGATGATGATTTCAGGCAAGCTTTCCCAGCAAGTCCGTAAAGAAATAACAAAGGTTTATCCAGTCAGCGCATTGGAGATTCGTAAGAGCGAAGTTTATCAGGAGCGCAAGAAGATGGAAGCTGCTGCATAAGCCCCTTTTCTTGTAAGAAAAGGCCGTTCCAATAAGCCACCAAAGGTGGCTTGCTGCAGTGGGTTCAAAAGAACTTTCTAAAATATATTATTTTACCTTCTCGAATTGATTGCTGCGGAAATCCAGCACATGCCGGCTATCAAAAACAGCACGAAAGATAAAGCCACTGAGAGCCAGAAGCTTGCTAGCGTTGTGCCCTCTACCCACTCGACGTTTCCGGCAATAAGCGCGGCTATGAACATGAAGACGCCGCCTAACAGCCAAAGTCCGTGCGTGTGAATATCAAATGGCATTATTATCACCTTTTGGAAACAGGACCCGGTCTGGCCCCCGGTGCGCATACATGTCTTCCAGCATTCTGTTGATTATTGCCTCGCCTTGGTCTGGATCAAAAGAGCCCAGCTGTCTGTATCCATCCCCACCTTTGTAATAAAGCATCGAAACACCAGAGAATTCTATACGTCTGAGGAAATACCCTTCTGTCAAAGGCAAGTCCTGGCCTTTGTAGTTTACTACGCCTACAGCTTCAATCGCCGTTGCCATATCTAATCACTGTCGGCTACTATAAATAAAACTTATTTAAGCCTTCGCCTCCTGTTCCAGTCGTCAAAAATGGTGTTCATGATATCTTCAACCAGACGTTCGTCATGTTCATCATAGCTCTGCCAGAAGGTCTTTACAAAGCAGGCGTGGCATGCATACAGAATGTAAAGAATCAGGACTTTCTGCCCTTCTTGTCATGTGGCTGCTCTTCGATGAGCGGCGCCAGATCGCGGACAAAGCGGCGCACGTATTCGCGGGTAAGCTCTATCTCCCTTTGCGGTATTTCGCCAATTTTATCTTCGTCGAGCATCTTGCGCATTGTAACTACCCTCTTAAAAACTTCGCCGTAGTACTGGTCGATTTTGCCCGTATCGATGAGATAGCTCTTTATCGCTGCTGGCAGGTCTTTCGGGTCTGGCGGCAGCTTTTCCATTCTCTTTAAGCCAGCGACCGCGGCTTTGATCATCACTTCATAGTTCTTCTGCACTATTGTCTCTTTCTTTTTCTTCTGCAATTGCATGAGCAGTTGTTCCATCCTCGAAACGAATTTTTTCGACTTTTCTATGTACTTGTCCAGCTCTTCGCCGCTCACATCCTTAATCTCTTTGTGCTCCACGCGCTTGCGAAACTCAATTATTGCTTCCAGATCCTGCAGATAGACTTCCTCCAGGAGACCCACGTTGACCAAATGCTCGCGAACCTCGTGAGGTGTGTGCTTTGGAGAAGGCGGGTTCTGGCCGACATACATAAGCACAGCCTGCGAGCTGTTCAGCATTGCATAGTAGAGGTCTTCTGCAATCATGAAGAGCTTTGCTGTCTCAACGCGGTTTATTTTCTGTGGCGCTGTTTCCATGAATTTCTCAACAGCTTCAAGCGTTGTTGGTATCTTGCCTAGCTCCAGAAGCTTGCGAATCGGTATGAAGAAGCCCGTATCATAAAGCGCCCAGCCGTCGCGGACAATAGTGAAAAGCAGCGGATGGCCGATCCTTGCCATGTCCCAGAATTCTGTGAGCGTCCATGCCGGCTGCACAACGATATGCTCAGAGAGCCTTTTGCCAATGTCATAGATGTCATCATCAAACCGCAGCTTCATCTCAGGGGTGAATCGTGCCAGTGTGTCATCAATGACTACAAGCAAATCTATGTCGCTTTTTTCGTGGTAGTCGCCGCGCGTGAGCGAGCCGAAAAGCACAACGCTCTTTGTGAGATCCTTGTATTTCTTGAGCACCTCGTCCTTGAATTTGTTAGCCATATCCAGCTGCTTCTTCCTCAGCTTCTCGCGCTCTGTTTCTGGCTGCTGCGACGTTTTTGGCTGTGATGGCTGCTTTTGCTGCTTCTGCACCTTTTGTTTTGCCTTTTTTGCCATAAATTTCACTTATAAAATTAATTGTATCTGATTAATTCTTATCACAAAGCTTTAAAATATAGAAATTGCGAAAATAAAAGAACTATCTGAATTTCCGGCGCTCCCACTCCTCACGCTTGCCTTTGTCAACAGCGGCCCGCGACAAGAAGGTGTGCTTTTCCTCTGGTATTGCCAGCAGATCCTGCAGCGGGTCCCACGCATGGTCGCGCACTGTCACGAGCTGCCGCGCATATATGTCTTTGTTATCGAAAGAGAGCCCATAGAATTCCGGAGGCAGTTCATTCGGCTTTGTATCAAGGTCTAGATGCTTCACGATCTGGCGCAATGCCCAGACAGAATATTCAAACACATTGAACATGCTGCTGTCGCCGGGACGACGTCCGCCGCCGCGCTCAAATAGAATGTAGCCGTCCTTAAAGCCCTTTTGTTTTAGTGAGTAGAGCCATCTATACAAGATATCCTGGCCCCGGCCGCCTATAGCTATTGGTATGTGCGCAGTGCCGAAGTACGGCACGGGCTCACCGACATGAATGAGGAAGACGAGCTTGCCGAAATCGCCAGGCACTTCCTGCTTTGCATCCCGCTCTTTTGCTGTACCAAGAAGCTTGTCCACATCGATGCGCTGGCCGATTGTCTGCTCAAAATCGATGCAAAGTGAAATCATCGGCGAATTAAGCTTTCTGATCAGATACTGCGAGTGCAAAGGATTATAGAATCTTGCCAAACCTTCGACGCCCTCACCAGATTGCGGCATCTCCAAAGCAAGCATCAACTTATTTTTTTCGAGGAACTCTTTGGCACTAATACCTTTTATCAAATTTTTGTTAGCAGTATGGTCCTTCTTTGTGAGGTGACCTTCCATATATTTCGCTGCGACTGCTGCATTGAATTCTGGCTGTTTTTCAATATATGCTAGCTCTGCGTCCCTGTCAGGATTGCTGTAGCCAGGGCCTACAATGCCTGACCAGAGAGGGTCGCCTGTTTCGATCATATAGATTGCGACTAGAATGTATGCATCTATTTCGCCCGCCTCAACAACGTATTTCGCATACGTGGAATCCTTCCATACGCCATAAAGAAAGTTGGCCTCCCTTTCCGTTAGAATGCCCGCGTCGCTCAGCTCTCTTACAACTTCGTCAAAGGCACCCTGAACAACATCCTTAGTTTCCGGCTGACCTGCGGCGCGAACCCTCCTCAACGCTTCCGCCGTTATCTCTGCATTGAGTTGGTGCGAATACGCCTGTCGACGTCTTCTGTATATTTCTTCGCCACTTACCTGGCCAGCCATACCAGAGCGTTCCCTGCTTAGTAGACGCAGGATATGCCTTTTTACAGCAGGCGACTGTTCTGCAAGTTCCCAGAAAGCTCGACCTAAATGATCAACGACCTGATAGCTGAATCCAAACGGCCTGATGCGCGCCTCTTCGTAGAACAATTGCTGCGTCACAGAAAGATGCATGTTTACGTAGACGAAACCAAGCTCGCTGGCATTTTTTATTGTTGTAACAAAGCGGTCATGGCTCTGCTCCCAGTATTTTCGCTCAGCGCTTTCCAGCGCGACTATCTCGCGGACTTCGCCGTGAAGACCAATTTCGATTCCCAGTTCTTTTACCATTCTGTCCATAAACTGCTTCAAATCTGGCTCGAGGAATTCAAGTATCGTGTCTAGGTCGACCTGATTGAACTGCACGCCTGCGGTGGCGCCGAAGCTTCCTGCTTTTGTATATAATCCCAGCAGGTTAGGGTCTTTTGCAATGCCCCACCAGCCAGATGAAATGCCGATTTTGTAAGGCATAATATCACAAGAGCGAGAATCGTATATATAGATTTGGTTTCTATAGTGAAGCAAGTAAGTAATACCGACTATTACACCTTGCTTCACATATAGTGAGCAAAGAAATTAATATCCTAAATATTTGTTTGCATCACTATAACGTATAAATTAAATTTTAGAAAAACGGAGGGCCTTTCTTCTTTTTCTTACTAACGTAAGGCGCATCAGAAACATATCCGACGTTCAGGGCATACTTGTCCTGCGGGCTGTAAGATGTGTGCTCTGCGGCTTGCACAGAGTAAGCACCCTTGGCACCAATACTATAGCCGACATTTGATGGCATGGAATACGAGCGTCTTTGTACATTTACCTGGGAAGCCACATCAAACTGATGCACCACTGTCTGCATGCTGAATTTTATCCTGAGCCAGATATCATAGGGTATTTTATCCTTCAATCTATCGAGCTGCGAAGGATGCATTGCAATTCCTTTGGCAGTGATTTCAGATACATCAAATACGCAGGTCATGAAATTTGCGTCGTCCCAATCCGCATTGTTTCTGTTCGTATTGAACATTATCGACCAGCTCAGATCTGCTTTTCTGAAAATTGTCCCATCAACAATGGCGTCATTAAGTGCGCACCAATGGATGCGTGCACTAGTAAAATTAGTCCTTGTCAGGATTGCTCTTCTGAAGCTGGACCAGTCCAGTATCGCATTAGAGAAATCCGCATCAGTCAGGTCTGTGCCGTCAAATCCAGAATAGCTTAGATCAGAATTCCTGAATATATAATGCCATGAAGAACGACGGCACCAAACTCGTCGTTCTGGCAGATAACATTGGAGAAATCCCTCTCACCCTCCCGGTAACGCCGGATTATTTCGTGAGATGGCATCCGATTTTTATTTTGCATAAGGAAAGTTAATCGGCAAATTTTATAAAATCAAGAAAATAACCTGAACAGTTTCTCTTTAACCATTCCAAGAACCTTTTCATTGACCTTTGCAACCTTCTTCTTGACAATGCCTTGGTCTAGTGTGAAAATCTTATCTACCTTGATTCTGCTGCGTGCAGGGATACTACCTTCGTCTAAGTCATCATTTGTGATAAGCACAGAATAATCGGCGTCTTTCAGATTAGATGTTATGCCACATGTAACTATGTCATTGGTTTTCCTGTTATATTCGTTGCTGGAGAGGACAAGCACAGGTCTTTGCTTGAAGCCGCTTAAATCAGTAAAAGGAAAGGGAACTATAAGAATATCCATTTGTTCAAACCGTGTCCCAGATCTCATCTTTCTTGTTCCCCCAAAGTTTTTTTGCTACATTCTCAGAATGAAGCAGAAGGTCAGCAAAATCTTCCTTAATGTCTTTTGAAATTTTTGTCGGTTTTTCTATTAAAATTTTATGGCCTTCCTGTATAATAATAAGCTCATCACCCCTCCGTATGCCTACTTCTTCCCTAATATCTCGGGGTATTGAAATCTGTCCTTTATCTGAGACCTTTACAGTTTTGATCTTCATGAATATAAGTAAGAACATTCTTACTTAAATAGCTTTCTATATCTATCCTTCGCCCATGTTTACCTTTTGCTTTATGTACCGCACAATCGGGTTGTAGCGCTGCCCTGCCATGTTGAGCAGCATGACCTTTGTAATCCTCTCCTGGAAGTCGCGCTCATAAGGCCCTCTCTTGAAAAACTCCATGCCAAGCGTGAAGTAATTCAGGAATGACATTACCCTGTCGGCAATGCGTCTTTCTTTTTTTTCCTCAACCTTCTTGCCAGGTATTGGCGTTTCAATGCCGAGAAGCTGGTCTGCGTAGCGGTCAAGCTCCTCCTGTTTTGCAACCAATTCAAGCAGTTTTACAAAAAGCACGTTCTGGCTCACAAGCAGGCCATTAAGATCGAATATCATGTCCTCTATCTCTGCGCCGCTTGCGAGCCGTATGTTAAACCGCGTTATCTTTGTGATGATGAATGCATAGTACAGCTTGTGCGGCATTATCCACTGAGATGTCGGGCCTTGTTTTCTCCGCAATATCTCTTGTCTCTTCTGCTCGACCCACTCCTCTGTTATCCAAGGATAAGCCACTCTCAGGCCGTGCTTTGGATGGAATATCAGATTTTTCTTTGTCCATTCCCAGTGCAGGGGCAGTTTCTCTGCTGGCGGCGCTGTTTCTAAAGCCAGCCGTTCTGTGCCGCCTTTCTGCAGCTCGTGCGGCGCGACGTCACGCCATACCCACATGGTCACTTCACTTGTCGAGACGGCCTGCGCGCCGGCTGGAATAAAGAACGACCTCAGCATTTTTCTCCTTGGAGATGACGAAAGTCCTTCCTCGATGAGACGGTGCCTTGCTATCACGGGCTTTAGCCAGTCGCGATATGCTTCTACACTCTTTTGCCTGCTTTTCACGAGCTCGTTTATACGCCTGTACCGCTCTTTTAATTGCGGCTCGAACATCTTTTTCCATTCTAGGTAGAGCCGGTTTTTCGTGCTGAGCACAACTGCCTCGGCTTTTGATACATTAAGCTTGTCCTTTATCTTGTCGACGTCAAGATCCTCGTCACTAAGTTTCTGGAAGTCGACTATAAGCGTTGGCCACCTGCTAACGATGCTCTTCATTGCAATCTGCTCGCCTGCGTGTGCATCGACGTAGTCTATGAACAAAGAACGTAGTGAATGCTCATCGCGCTTTTTTTCATCGAACTTTGCATCGCCTGTCTCGTCATCGGTTTCGTAGCCAAAATAATGTAGGAATTCCAGGTACTTCCTCTGGTCGTGCTTCAAAAGCTCCAAATCAGCTACGGCCTGCGAGGCGCTGCCTAGGCCAGTTTTTATCCGCGTTTCGAGCTCTTCTTTTTGCTTCATTGTCAGCTGATAGTATGCGCCATGGACCGGCGATACCTCTATCCATTCATCTGACTTTTCTGCCTTGAATTCCCATTTCCTTACCTGGAACATAAGACTGTAATAGAGACCTGCCAGCGAGCCAGGCGGGCCGGTAGGATTTATCATTGTCCATGCCTCTCTTGGGCCGTTAAATATTGCATGCCCAAGATACTTGCCGTTTACGCCTACCCATCTTTCTGCACGGGGGTCAACAAGCTCTCCTGTGTTCCAGTGGCGCTCGAAATTGTCGTCGTGAAGCAGGTATGGAACTACCATACCCGCCTCTTCGTCAGAGGGCTTCTTTAGCAAGAAATATAGAAAGAATGCAAGTATCATCACAGCAGGTATAACGAGTATAATGTCTACCATGTATTCTTATTGGACACAATCCCTATTTTAAATTTTTGCCTGGTAAAATAAGCTACCTTTCCCAGTAAGCCACCATCCTAATAAGCTACCGTTGCAATAAGCCACCTTTGGTAGTTTGCTGCCGCGGGTAGCTTCCTGCAATCGGTTTCTTTCTCTACTATCTTCCCTTTCTGAGAAGAAAATATTATCAACAGTCATATAAATGCACCTTTCTATGCTATTTCCTATTGGTTAGTATCTATATATTAAATTTTCTTTATAGGAGAGGAAACCTAATTTCCCTTTAGAATATAGTGAAACAAGTAAATAATCAGGAGATGTTATAACTTGTTTCACATATAGTTACCAAGGAAATTATATACTCTTTATTTCCTTGGATAACTATAACATTAAAAAAACAGCAGCCACACGCCTAGGACAAGCAGAACAATGCCAATGAAGACACCTGCCTTGCTCATCCCAAGCTTCTGGTGCTCGGCTGTGTCAGGAAAGCCGATGATAAAGAAGAGCCCTGCTGCTCCGAGCACTAAGCCGGCAATCTTTTTCAGTATGACAATCAGGGTCAATGTCTTTACGAGCACGAATATGCCGGCGCCCACGGACAATAGACCTAATATAAATATGCCCATGAGCTTTGCGTCGCCCATGCCCTCTTCGATTGAGAAATATATCGTCATGATGCCGAACGCAATCAAGACAGCAGCAATGATTATCTCGAACACCATATACCCTCACTTCGTGAGTCTATACCATATTACCTATCTAGAAATAATTATCACGTAATTGCTATAAAGCTAATCTATAGTAATATTTATATTGTACTGGCGGGTATAGAGTATACAGGCGTTGTTATGGTATGGGCAAGAACAAAACTGCTTATCTGGGATTACATCTTCGAGCCGGTAAAAGACATAAAAATATTTTACACAGGCCCGCATCCAGAGCGCTTATACAAAAAAATAAGCGAGCTCGTACGCACTGTTTTTAATGTGCCTGAGGCCTATGTCCAAGAAAAGATGTACGACTGGGAAAAGGCAAAGGAGACCGAGCGCTTCAGTGTATCATGGGAGGTTAACAAGGTTCTGGACCTCTTCAGCTATATCACGGTCGAAATAGACCTGACAGGATTCAGCACGGATGGCGAGGGCAGGGTAAGCATTAGGTTAAGACCACGGCTCATTACTGAATATCCTCAAGACACCATATGGCAGCAGAGCATTGTCTATGAGATGCTCAGGCGCTTCTGGCACCGCGCTTTCTACCACCACAAAAGGATGGAATACCTCGGTTATGGCAAAGAGCTTCTTGTGAATTTTGAGACAAGCATAAAGAGCTATATAGAGACCCTCAAGACAGGCGCGGCGTGATTTTATGTCAGAAATAAATATCGTGGACGACATACTTGCGCCTTCTGAGGTCATAACGATGAACTTCAGGGGACAATATCCTTTCAAGGTGGTCACCATGGTGCCCATGATGCTCAGGGACGTGATGAAAATAAGCGGCGTTGATATATTCGAGCGCGACATAAGATGGGATTTTAACGTTGATCCAAGGGATTTCTATGGCTACTGGGTTGGCAGGCGCTCAGAAGACAGGTGGACAACAACATTTGTTCTTGTCATTATACAGGGCGCCCAAGCCAGCAAGGACAAGACAGGGTGGGTCAACATACGGATAAAAGGCACTGTTCAAACGCACTATCAGTACAGCAATTTCTTGCAGAAAAGCTTCTGGTGGTTCTACAACCTGATGTTCTACTATAAGCAGAGAAGGCAGTATATCGAATGGTCAAAGGATAACATTTACAAGATGCGTGAGGTCTTAACAAAGGCACTGGGCATACCGAGAGAGGAATAGTAAGATATTTAAATAAGTAAGACATTATAAAATGTAAGGTGAATAAATGCGGGAAGAAATAATAAAGGTTAGTTCCAAAGGACAAGTTGTACTACCGTCTGATATCAGGGAAGACCTGAAAATCGGCAAAGGCCAAAAGATGGCTGTAACAGTTCACAGAGGAGTGATTCTAATGAAACCAATAAAGAAGCTTTCTGAAATGAAAGGCATGCTGAAGATATCGAAAAAAGAGACTAGAGATATTATTAACAAACTAAGGAAGGAGTGGGATCTAGAGCTAGGTTAGATTGGAATGATAATTCTTGATACCCATGTTCTTGTAGACTTTTTTTCAGATAATTCAGAGGATGCAGAAAAACTTATACATGAATCTGAGTCTGGAGGACTTGAACTGGCTGTGAGTGCTATAACTTTATCCGAGGTATTCTACATAATTGCTGGTAAAGCTGGACATGAAACCGCTAAGATTTCTATAGACACTATGAAGGCGCAGCTGAATATAATTCCTGTAAACGCAGAAATAGCAGAAAAGGCAGGGGAACTCAAATTCCGTTATGCAGGTAAAGGCAAGAAAGGCATGCCTATGGCAGATGCAATCATAGCAGCTACTGCCTGGGTACACGAATCGCAGCTCATCACTTCTGACCCGCATTTTGATAAAGTGAAAGAGATAAAAGTGAGAAGGTCTTAATCTTTATTAACCGCTTGCAACATATTTCATTTATGGGCATATTCTCTGGCATCAAGAACAAGCTGCTCCACAGGCGTGAAGAAGATTACGATTACCAGGACATACGCTCTAATGTGCTCAATGAGCCGCCAAAGCCAGAGGGCTATGAGCAGTATGAGCCGCCGCCAGCCCAGCCGCTGCCAGCAGAGCCGCCAGAACCGGCGTTCCTGAGGTCGCAGCGCTTTCAGCAGCAGCAGTACGATGACAAGTATAGAACGCCGTCGCAAAAGCGCTACGAAGAGCTGACATTTGATGAACAATCATTGCCGGGCGGAGGTTTGCAGCCAGCAAGCGAAAACTATGACCTGATGGAAAAGCTTAGAATCATCGAGGCACAGTTGTCTGCGATACGCAGCCAGACAGAAACAATAAACGAGAGGCTCAAGAACTTGGAGATGCGATTGACCGGAAGACGATATTGATTTAAGATTTCTGAATAAGTGTTTAGAATGGTAATTGCAGAACAAGCTTATACTAGAGATATACGAGATGTTGCTTCTGACTATTTAGCTTGCAGCGATACAGAAAGGAGAACGCAGCTAGAAGCAGAATTCATTGAGCTTGCTTATCAAATTATAAAGCCTGTTGTAGCTGCGAAAATACCTTATGACGAGCGCGAAAATGTAGCTGAAAACTGCGTTCTAAAAATTCTTTATGGCATCAGAGGCGGAAAATTCCGATATGCAGAGAAAGCTGCTGGGTGGATTTCTACGCTAGCAAGAAACGAGGTTGCAAATTATTACATGCGTAATAAAAGGTATCAATGTGAACCGCTTGATGCTTTTGAAAGAGTGGATTCAAATGGATATGGAGATCCCGAGCAAGAAGTAGAACGTCGGTTTGAATCAAGCGCTGTGCGCAGGGCAGTCAATGACCTTCCGGAGGCACAAAAAGAAGTTATAGCGCTTCAATATTTTGCAGACCTTCATCCAAAAGATGTTGCCATAGTGTTAGGCAAAGCTGAAAATACTGTAAAGACAAATGCAAGAATTGCCCGGGGCAAATTAAGGATGAGACTTTCTGAATTAAGAGTCAGAGAAGATAGTGAACATGATTTCGAGCATCTTATGCAGAAAGCACTAGAATACATTATCCGACATGAGTCAGACTATGACCGTGAATTAACCAGATTAGAATATCGCGCAATGTCTATGGATTTGGCAATGCGGTCCTTACGGAAATAATTCTACTCAAAAACAACCTCAACGCTCCGCCTATTCATCTAATTCAGTCTTCGCTTAATCTGAGGATGATATGCTTCTTATCAGGGACAGAAACGTATACATCTTCCCCGGCTTTCAATCCGAGGCTTCTCACAACATTCTGGTTGAAATAAAAACCTAATCTGTTACCAGAAAGTTTCACAATTTTCTGCCTTATATTTAGAGGACTTTCTCTAATCTTAAGTTCCTTTAGGACCTTAGATGCAGACTTATTTTCAAATTCAACAAAACCACAGTTGTCACATTGATAGCTTATGGCCTTGCTATGCGCACCTTCTACCTCGACTTCTATTCTATCCATTTTTTTCTGGCATTTTTGACATTTCATAATCATCGCTTATTCAAAAACAACTTCAACACTCTTGCCCAACAGAGCTGAGAGAAGCTCTGTGCTCACACGCTGCTTTGTGCGGTGCATCCTGATGCGGTATTTTTCTCTGCCTGCATAGACAATATTAATGCCTATTATCGGCGAGCGGGCAATCTTTTCAATCATCTCCTTGCTGCTCGCGTTCTCGATGACGCGCACCTCCTTGCCTAGCATCTCAGCCATTTTTTTCGTGTTTTTCCCGCCGCGGCCGATTATTGTGCCGGCGGTTTTTTGGTTTGCTATAATTATAATAGTTTTGCCATCTTCTATTACTTTTGCATAATTAACTGCAACGCCTAATTTTTCAAGGGCACGGGAAACATCTATGTCTGTCTTTGTTATTTCTCCTTTCTCAAGCCTTTTGCTGCACCCAGAGCACAAAATATCACTCTTGATGCATACGGCGCATAACTTTGCCATAATTATTCTGTTCTATTAATTTAGGACATTTTAAATACATTTTTAAAAGCAATTAGATAATGCTCATAGCGATTGCGGGAAAAACTAATGTTGGTAAAACACGGATGTTTAACGCGCTGACACTCGGCAATGCAGAAGTCAGCAACCGCACATTCACGACGATAAAGCCGAATGTCGGCGTTACGAATGTTAGGACTAAGTGTACGTGCAGAGATTTTAGCGTAAATTGCGGCAAATGCAAAAATGGCATACGATTTGTGCCAATAAAAATCATTGATATCGCAGGGCTCGTGCCCGACGCGCATCTTGGCAAAGGGCTGGGCAACCAATTTCTATCAGATATCATGGAGGCGCAGGCAATAATCCACGTTGTCGACGCATCTGGCGGGACTGATATCAATGGAAATTTAGTATTACCAGGTACACATAATCCAAAAGAAGATATTGATTTTTTTATAAAAGAAATCAACTACTGGATACTTGGCATTGTGAAGAAAGCGGTAAAAAGCAGGGTAGAATTGAAAAAAGAAGAATTCGTTCAATTATTAACAAAACAACTTTCAGGGTTAGGCATCAGACAAGAAGACGTAGAATATGTGGTAAACAAAACAGATCTAAAATCTTCTTCTGATGACAATAAATTTCTTGAGTTTATCGAGATGCTAAGAGAGAAAAGCAAGCCAATTATAGTAGCTGCGAATAAAGCAGATATTAAAGAGGCAGAAAAGAATATCAATATTGGAGTGCCATGCTCAGCAGAAGCAGAGTATGCGCTGCGCCGTGCAGCAGAACGCGGCATTATAGACTATCTGCCAGGAGATTCTGATTTCAAAATAATAGCCGATGTCGATGAAAAACAGAAGAAAGCATTAGAGTTCATACACGACAATGTTTTAAAAAAATTGGGTTCAACTGGCGTTCAAAATGTAATAGATAAAACAGTATTTTCATTGCTGAATATGATAGTCGTCTACCCGGTCGAAAATGAAACAAAATTAACAGACAAGAAAAATAACGTGCTTCCAGATGCATTCCTGATGAAACGCGGCAGCACAGCGCTTGATCTGGCTTATAGGGTTCACGAAGACATTGGCAAAAAATTCATCGCAGCAGTCAACTGCCACACAGGCAAACATGTTTCAGCGATCTATGAGTTGCAGGACGGGGATGTGATTTCGATTAAAGCGGGGCGATGATCATGAAGAGCGTTGAATATCTGAAAAGCAAAAATATCAAGTTTCGTATAATACATCTGTCTGAAGTTCCAAAAACTGCTAAAGATGTCGAGCGGATATACGGCTGCTCTTTGCATCAAGTGCTTAAGACGCTAGTTTTTTCCGGCGAGAAGCCTGTTCTTGCGACATTGCCTGGCGATGAGCGCGTTGATATAAATAAACTGGAGAAAGTCTCAAGGCAGGAAGGTCTACAGATTGCCAAGCCTAAGGAAGTCGAGGAAATTACAGGATTCTCGGTCGGCGGTATCACACCTTTTGCTGTTGGCGAAGACGTAATTATAGTCATAGAAAAGAGCATCTTTGAAACAGATACTGTAAACATAGGTAGTGGCGTGGCAGAAATCGGCATCGAGCTGAAGTCCAATGAACTTAGAAGAGCATGGGATGGAATTGTTGCAGATATAATCGAATAAGGCATTGCAATTAAAACATTATTTTACAAGATGATACAATGAAGCCAGTCAAAGACTATAACATAAGCAAGAAGATGAGCGCAGATGAGCTTGCCAGCCAGATGCGCGACAGCGGCGGTTTTGGAGCAAAAGACTTAGGCACAGCAGTAGATATTCTGGAGACAATGATGAAGAGCAACTGCACGCGCTTCTTGTCATTTCCTGCAAACATTATATCCACGGGCACACGCGGCATAATCCGCGACATGGTTAAAGAAAAGATGTTTTCAGCGGTTATCACTACATGTGGCACGCTTGACCATGATCTGGCACGCATATGGAAGGACTACTATCATGGCTCGTTCCATGCAGACGACGCAAAATTGTATGAAAAGCACGTACACAGATTAGGCAATATTTTCGTGCCTATGGAGAGTTATGGTAAGATACTGGAAAAGAAATTACAGCCGATATTCTCTGATATTCATAAAAAGAAAAGGCATCTTGCGACGAATCAATTGATACATGAAGTAGGGCTGCGCTTAAAAGGTGGAAAAGCAAAAGACTCGATCATCTACTGGGCTGCAAAAAACAAGATACCGGTCTTTGTGCCAGGCATCACAGATGGCGCATTTGGCTCCCAGCTCTGGTTCTTCTGGCAGGACCATAAGGATTTCATAGTCGACATACTGCAGGATGAGCAGGACTTGTCAAATATAATTTATGACGCGAAAGAGACTGGCGCGCTAATTATCGGCGGCGGCATATCAAAGCACCATACAATATGGTGGAATCAGTTTATCGGCGGTCTGAAGTATGCGGTATATATAACGACAGCCAGTGAATACGACGGCTCGTTGTCAGGCGCGCGTGTCTCGGAGGCGATATCCTGGGGCAAAGTGAAGAAGACTGCTTCTACTGCTAATGTTATTTGTGACGCGACAATCGCGCTGCCGATAATTTACGCTGCACTGAAGGAAAGATTATGATAAATTTCATTCAAGAATAAGCTCTTTGCCATTAATGAATTCTGCTTTGAATAGGTCCAATGACTCAAATCTGCCTAAAACAACAGGCACTTCATTAGATTCAGCAATAGCCACTTTTGTTTCAAATTCCTTATCCGCAACCCTCAACTTCAGTTTATGTATGTACACGTCCAATTCAAATGGCGTAATGCCTTTTATTGTAGCCTTTTCGCCTGATTTTATTTCGTTTACAATTTCTTCCCCGACATATCTAGGTATTAAAGTTATATCAGCACCGGTATCAACCAAAATTTCGTCTATTCCGTACCAAAATCCACCGTCTGAGAGTATTTCTATGTCTATAATTGGTTTGAGAATACGTCCAACGATTCGGCTTTCCTTTGCTTTATATTTAAATTTCATTGTATCAGCCAATAACTACAACAAGAAGATCGTCGTCTGATTGCCAGGCTATCGAGACTCTTTTAGCAGGATTCTTCTTTTTTAATTCTAATAATTTTCCTTTTGGTGGGTCTCTACCGCGCCATACCTCTTTCCCATCAACACGGATTACGAATTCATAATTTCTTGTCATACAATCGCCAATACATATTTAGTATTTAGAAACTTAAATGTCTGTATTACCGCTGATTTATGCCGCACTGAAGGAGAGACTATAGTTATTTCAAACCATCGAGATAGTCGCAATCAGGTGTAGATCCATCTAGAATTATATTTTCAATAAACAACTTTGGAGCAGGCCGCCCGTTCTCGAAATAGTCTGCTAATATTTTCCAAGAACTCATTTTACTATCATCAACCGGTGCACAGATGGCATTATCCCCATAAG
>CAZZNM010000001.1:5405-7195 GCA_964655805.1 uncultured archaeon | reverse complement strand
GCATTATCCCCATAAGATAACATAAACGCATTACGTACAAATGCCTCAGAGCGCGTTAAATAGAACGTTTTGCCGCTGACTGAATCTGTAAAACTCATTCTGCTTGGCAGCCCGGCTGTATATCTACGGAATTCATCAACATCCGCGTACTCTGTGAATGAAGTATCCCCTGGTCTAGGTTCGCCACGAATCGTATCATAAGTAAGAGAGGAATTTTCTAATGCCTTTACGACATAAGAGTAAACGTCATAAATTTTATAATATCTTCTTTCAACTAATGATCTGACGGAACGAGCTGCCGGTTCTGCCTGCTGTCCATCTTTCTGAATATAATCAGTTCCTAAAAAAATTGCCGTTGCAGCTAAAAAACCAATGCCTGCGCCTACAATCCCTGAACGGATATACCCTGAAAGATGCATTGAACAAACTTATATAAAATCTATAAAAAGGTATTACAAGACATTATGAACCTGCTCCACAAATTCCATGAAGAATGCAAGGCCATGGCTGGAAGCTTGGGCAAATTAGAGCGCCGATGATATTTCATTCTTCAAGAGCAAGATGCTCGCCTTTGATAAATCCGGCCCTGAACAAGTCTAATGCCTCAAATCTGCCCAAAACAGCAGGCACCTCGTCCGAATCTGCTATGGCGACCTTTGTCTCGAATTCTTTGCCTGCTACCCTTAATTTTAAGGTATGGACAAATACCTTTAGTTCATTTGGTCCAAGACCCTTTATCAAAGCTTGCTCCCCAGTTGTAATGTCATCAACTAGAATTTCTCCTACATCCCTTGGTAAAAGCGTTATATCGGCTCCTGTATCAACCAGCACTTTATCGATTCCGCACCACAATCCATGTTTAGAAAAAGCTTCTATGTAAATAAAAGGCGCTAAAATTTTGCCGAATAATCTGCTCTCCTTTTCGGTATATTGGAACCTCATTTTATCATCCGAATAAAACTATAACAATGTCGTCATCAGATTCCCAAGCTATAGAAACTCTCTTATTCGGATTTTTCTTTTTAAAATCCCAATACTTATCCTTTGGATGTTTGCCTCTCCAGATTTCTTCTCCATCGATCCTTATTACATACCAATAATTCCTTCCCATATCAACACCAAATAGATTATAATCTTACAAGAATTTAAGTATATCCTAAGTCACGAATGATATTGAAGATGCAATTAAAAGCTAAATAGCTAAAGAAATTATAATGAACATGCTCCACAAATTCCATGAGGAATGTAAAGCCTTGGTTGGAAGCTTGGGCAAATTAGAGCGCCCACCGAAAGGTATTGATGCAGATCTTGCTTTGCCGTGTTTCGCATTGGCAAAAGAGCGCAAAAGAGACCCGACAATAATTGCGCAGGATATTGCAACTTCTCTGAAGCCAAAAGGGCTGATTAAGGCCATTCGTGCCGAAGGCCCTTATGTTAATTTCTACGCAGATTGGAATAGGATCGGCAATGAAGTGCTTAAAGATGTTTTATCTGGTAATTACGGAAAAGGTCCTTCAAAAAAAGAAAAAATCATGGTCGAATACTCATCGCCCAACAGCAACAAGCCCCTACATATCGGCCATCTACGCAACGACTCGATCGGCATGGCTATGAGCAATATACTCGAGTACAACGGCTACCAGATCATTCGTGCAAATCTCGTCAATGATCGTGGCGTGCACATCTGCCAAAGCATGTTAGCCTACAAAAAATGGGGCAAGAATAAATCTCCTGGAAAGAAAAAAAGCGACCATTTTGTTGGAGATTTCTACGTGCTGTATCATCAGAAA
>CAZZNM010000001.1:0-5395 GCA_964655805.1 uncultured archaeon | reverse complement strand
CGTGGCGTGCATATATGCCAGGCCATGCTCGCATACAAAAGATGGGGCAAAGGCAGGCGCCCCCGTCAGCAACGGTTGCAAAGCAACCGATTTTCTGGCAAGAGCGATCATTTTGTTGGAGATTTCTACGTGCTGTATCATCAGAAACTGAAAGAAAATCCAGAACTCAAGGACGAGGTCCAACAGATGCTTGTCAAATGGGAGAAAGGCGACAAGGCGACGCGTGCGCTATGGAAGAAGATTAATGATTGGGCAATTAGCGGATTCAAAGAGACTTATGTCATTTTCGGCTCGCGATTTGACGTGTTTTTTCACGAGAGCGAGTTTTACGACAAGGCAAAGCCGATAATCAAAAAAGGCATTAAGAAAGGTGTTTTTTACAAGAATGATAAGGGAGCGCTTTTAGCTAAACTGGAACCGGATCTTCCCGATAAGACAGTGCTGCGTTCAGACGGAACTTCGATATATGTTACCAATGATTTGGCACTTACAAAGCATAAATTTCAGAAATATAAACTGAATCGCGCGATCTGGGTTGTCGCGAGCGAGCAGAATCTGTACTTCCGTCAGCTTTTTTCGATATTTAAAAAATTAGGATACAGCTTCGCTGGCGACTGCTACCACCTATCGTATGGTCTGGTAAATCTTCCTGAAGGCAAGATGAAATCACGCGAGGGCAAGGTTATCGATGCAGACGAGCTTATCGAAGACGTGAAAGAGCTTGCCCTGCACGAAGTAAATACAAGATACGAATTGCCGAAGAAGCAGGCAGAGGAGCGCGCAATGAAGATAGCACTTGCTGCGATAAAATACTACCTGCTCTCATTGGAGCCAGTAAAAGACATAATGTTCGAGCCGCAGAAGGCAGTAGCATTTGAGGGCGAGACAGGGCCATACCTGCAGTACACATATGCGCGAGCAAGATCGATACTGCGCAAGAGCGGAAAAGACATCAGGTTCACGCAGAGCTTTGGCGGGCAGGAAATAGCCATAATCAAGCAGTTGTCGCAATATACGTGGATTATTAAGAAGTGCGCTCACGAGATGAAACCCAACTACCTAGCTAACTATCTGTTCGAGCTTGCAACGTTGTTCAACGAGTTCTATCATGCATTGCAGGTCGTTGGCAGCGAGCGCGAGCGCGAGCTTCTCACGCTCGTCGCGGCGACAAGCATAGTGCTAAAAGGCGGCTTGGAGCTTCTCGGCATCGAAGTGCTCGAGGAGATGTGATCATGCTCGGGTTTGTAAAAGACTGGTTGAGACCTGTACTGCTTGCCGGAGGCATAATAGCAGCAGGCGTTGCGGCCAATGCCCTTTCTGATAATCACCCAGGGCCAAGCTCATATGGGCAATTCATATTTGAACCAGCAGGACAGACAATTAAAGTTCCAGAATTTGCAGTGTACATAGTCCAGCCAGGGGATACGCTTTCAGAGATCGCAGAAAGGCTCTCTTCTGGGCTTTACCCTGTTTATGACGTGACTTACCGGATTGCAGAATACAACGGTATTGAGAACCCGGACCTTATTTTTCCAGGGCAGAAAATAAGGCTGCACAGGACTTGGGTAAAAGATATATATATGACTAGATAGACCTGGCCAGAACGAACAATTCCTTTTCCTGGCCTTTGAAGATAAGTTCATTGATCACGAAAAGTCCTTCCAAACGACTGTAAAGCAGGGATTTTCGCTCTTCGAAATTGTCATCATTAAAAAATATGCTGGCAAGAATCAGACCGCCTTTCTTGAGCACGCGCAGGTCTGGCCTGAAGAGATGCAGGGCGTCGATGGAGATTATTTTTTCGAAGCTCTCACTAGGAAAAGGCAGATTAGCACCGTCGGCAACAACATCACCATCAGCAATATCTACGCCGATTACAGCCATGCCGATGCCCCTTGATTTCAGGTAATCCTTGAGAAAGTTATTTCCACAACCAACATCCAAAATAACACCACTGAAGAAATCAGGAAATTTCTCTAATAAAAACGCATACTTCTCGTATTGCAACGAGCGCCAGGACTCGTAAATCTTCGACGAGAACATGGAAAAAATATATTGTGAAAGGTTAAGAGCTAATAATAAGTAAAAGGATTGCAAAAAAATAAAATTTATATCTTTTTAAGGTTTTTAGCAACGAAGTCGATAACCTCGTCGTTCAGCGGAATCGTGAACGATTTCCTGTAACGCTTCTCGCCTGACTGGGTAACGAAGCCCCTGCTCAGGGAAATGAACTCACTCTCGCCGTCCTCTGCGATAGCTTTTTTCCGGGCGATTTCCAGGAAGTTCGCATTACCGAATTTTATCTCTTCGCTTTTTATCGTTTCAAACTTTACCATCTATAGACACCTACGGTTTCTTTGAAGAAGAATCTTCGATTCTTCTTAAAGTTCCAGAAGAGTCTTACTCTTCTGTGAACTATTACTTCCCTTACTATTCAGTCAACAAGTTGACTCTATTTTAGCTCACTTCTTTTTGCTCTTTTTTTCTCTGGCTTCCCATTTAATGTCCTCGTACTCGATCCACGCTATGATCAAGCCAAGGAAAATCAGAAACAGGCCGAACGTCCCGAAGAAGACGGTCTTTAGTGCGTCTACAGCATTCGCGCCCAACGGGCCAAAACCAGGCAAGCCTAACATGCCTGCAGCATACCAGTAAAGCCCTGCAAGCAGTATCACAAGCCCGATAATTAATTTTACGCCCGAATGCATTATGGTCACCTTGTTCTTATTTTAATGATGTATGTCTTCTTAAATATTTAATCTAACCTTAACTATTTAAATTTGCCAATAGTTGTTGATGTGCTTATGATAACAAAAATGGCAGGATGGAAGAAAGAGAGCTATAAAGTTCGCGTCCGAGGGTGGAAAAGCGCTGTTGAACGAATAGCAAGACCGACGCGCATCGCACGGGCGAGAAGCTTGGGCTACCGCGCCAAGCAGGGCTTTATTGTTGTACGCGCCCGTATAGGTAAAGGCGGGCGCAAGCGCCCGAGGCCTCGCAAGGGCAGGAAGCCAACGAAAATAGGCGTCTATTTTACGCCAAAACAGTCCCACCAGGCAATAGCCGAAAAGCGCGCAGCGCGGAAGTTCCCGAATCTCGAAGTTCTCAATAGCTATAATGTCGGCGAGAGCGGCACCCATCATTTCTTTGAGGTAATTATGGTCGACCCGCATCATCCCGTAATAGCACGGGATAAAAGAATAAACTGGATCGCGCACACGCGCAAGCGGGTGTTCCGCGGACTGACATCTGCGGCGAGGAAGTCGAGAGGGCTTTAACTTCTTTTTTCAATATAACGCGAAATTAGACTGCTTAAAATAAAAGCCCATACTATCTCTAGTAATCTTTCTACGAAAAAATATATCGCAAATGTGTCACTCGCTACACTCAATAAGCAATAATCGCCATCCCAGAAAAAGGGTGTAAAGCATAGGATGATTCTTATGAGTTGAACCGGAAAGAAAATCAGAAGACCAATACCTCCTATAAATTCTGACCACGGAACAAGATTATAATGTATTAAAATCAAATACAAAGGAAATAGCGACAAGATCAAGAAAATAATTAGTTTAGTTTTGCTAATCTGCACTAACCATCCTATATTCATTACTACTCATTGCAATAATCACTTTAAAAAACTTCCTGCATTATTAACTTACAGGAGCAGAACAAATGCATCTATTTTATGCTGCATTTGGTTGATGACGTTCCTGAGGGATTGATATGCCCTTTTATGACATGCATGTACACACGAACCTGTCGATAGGCGAAGATTCAGTCGAGGAAATGGCTAATTTTGCGAAGCGTCTCGGGCTTTCTGGTATTGCTATCGTTAGATACTATACGCACCAAAAACTTTCTGAATTACCTAAAATTGACAGCATAGAGTTAATTAATGCAGCAATGATAAAGCCAAACTCAGCAGAAGAATTGGCTTCGCTTGCTGGGAAGATACGCAACGATGTTGAGATGCTCGTGGTCCACGGCGGTGACTACGATGTGAACCGTGCTGCATGCGAGAATTCTATGGTCGATGTACTTGCTCATCCTGAGCTGGGCAGAAAGGACAGCGGCTTGGACCATATCTGCGCAAAAGCAGCGCGCGAGAATAACGTGGCTGTAGAGGTGAATTTCCGTGAAGTGCTTGAGTCCTACAAGAAGCGCCGCGTCTTTGTGCTGTCAGCGATAAAGAGGAACATAAAACTCTGCAGAAATTATGATGTAAAGATTATCACGACCTCCGGCGCTGTGAACAGGTGGGGCCTGAGAAGCGGGCGCGAGCTGGCGGCAATAAGCAATCTTCTTGGAATGGATCTTGGCATAGCGATAGACAGCGTCTCGACTGTGCCAGAAGAGATACTGCGCGTAAACCGCGAAAAGCTTGCCGGCACGCGCTGGGAGGGCGTAAGCGTGGTGGAGGAATGATGATAATGATAATATTGATACATCAAGGGACGATGCATCGAAGAAACCGTAGGTGTCTTTGATATGGCACAACCTAAAATCTTGCCGCCGACGCTGCGCTCGCAGAAGCGCTATATAGTCGGTGAAGTCATTTCTGAGAACAAGATAACGTACAGCGAGCTCGTGAATGCCATATGGAACAGCATGCTCTCGTTCCTGGGTGAACTGGGCAGCTCGGAAGCCAAGCTGTGGTTTGTGCAGAACTTGTACAAGGAAGAGGAACAGCTTTTCGTCATAAAATGCAGGCACGATTATGTTGAGCAGGTGCGGGCAGTGCTCGCGCTCATTCAGATGGTCGGCGAGACCCGCGCCACTGTGCGAATACTAGGCGTCACAGGAACGATAAAATCAGCTAAAACAAAGTATATTGGCGAGGAAAAGGCTGTATAATTTTATTCTTTTTAAAGTATACCATCAAAGAAATGTTGCACATGCCTGATGAAAATTATCTTAAGCTGTTAAGAAATGCCAAGAAAGGCGTACCCACTCATACCAGCGAGCGCTTCGAAGTGCCGAGAGCTACAGTCATGCCCGGCAGGCAGACAGTGGTAAAGAATTTTACAGATATAGCAAAGACGCTTCGCCGGGACGGAAAGCATATTGCAAAGTTTCTTTTCAAGGAGCTTGCTGTGCCGGGCAGCATACGTGGCAACGAGCTTTACCTACAGGGCCGCATAGGGCAATCGCTGATCGACCAGCGCATCAACGAGTATGTGAAAGAATTTGTCACATGCAATGAATGCGGGAAGCCGGATACTGGTCTGCAGCGCACCGACAGGATTGATGTTCTTAAGTGCGAGGCCTGCGGCGCAAGGCGCAGCGTGCGCTCTCTGTAACTTCTATTTAATTCTTTCGACAAAAATAATCACAGGTATCAATGAAATTTTCATATAAAGTATTCAGAACAGGCGACGACGTGCTGCTGGCGATA